>NZ_CBFHAZ010000116.1:0-19477 GCF_965653655.1 Pseudomonas onubensis
CGAAGGCGGTGGGTCAGCCAATACATGTGCAAGCTGACTCACCGCCTTCGCGAGCAAGCCCGCTCCCACATTTGTTCTGCGTTGTTCGTGTCATGTCGTAAACGCACCTTTGCGTGGCGTGCGTAGGCATTTGACCTCTCTGCGCCAGCCCTACCATCGCATCAAAGGGCCCTGCATGGGCCTTAACAATACGAAAGGCTGGGAGAGACGCGATGTTCAGCAAACAAGACCAGATCCAGGGATATGACGACGCACTGCTGGCGGCGATGAATGCCGAGGAGCAGCGTCAGGAAGATCATATCGAGCTGATCGCGTCAGAGAACTACACCAGCAAACGCGTAATGGAAGCCCAAGGCAGTGGCCTGACCAACAAATACGCTGAAGGCTACCCAGGCAAGCGCTACTACGGTGGCTGCGAGCATGTGGACAAGGTTGAAGCCCTGGCCATCGAGCGCGCCAAGCAACTGTTCGGCGCTGATTACGCCAACGTGCAGCCGCACTCCGGTTCGTCCGCCAACAGCGCGGTGTACCTGGCGCTGATCAATGCCGGCGACACCATCCTGGGCATGAGCCTGGCCCACGGCGGCCACTTGACCCACGGCGCCAAAGTGTCGTCCTCGGGCAAGCTGTACAACGCCGTGCAGTACGGCATCAACACCGACACCGGCCTGATCGACTACGACGAAGTCGAGCGCCTGGCCGTCGAGTGCCAGCCGAAAATGATCGTGGCGGGTTTCTCTGCCTACTCCAAGACCCTGGATTTCCCACGCTTTCGCCAGATCGCCGACAAGGTTGGCGCACTGCTGTTCGTCGACATGGCCCACGTCGCCGGCCTGGTTGCCGCTGGCCTGTACCCGAACCCGTTGCCTTACGCGGATGTGGTCACCACCACCACCCACAAGACCCTGCGCGGTCCACGTGGCGGTTTGATCCTGGCCAAGGCCAACGAAGCGATTGAAAAGAAACTCAACGCTGCCGTGTTCCCCGGCGCCCAGGGCGGCCCGCTGATGCACATCATCGCCGGCAAGGCCGTGTGCTTCAAGGAAGCGCTGGAGCCCGGCTTCAAGGCGTACCAGCAGCAAGTGATCGATAACGCCCAGGCCATGGCCGAAGTGTTCATCAAGCGTGGCTATGATGTGGTCTCCGGCGGCACCGACAACCACCTGTTCCTGGTCAGCCTGATTCGCCAGGGCCTCACCGGCAAAGAGGCGGATGCCGCCCTCGGTCGCGCCCATATCACCGTCAACAAGAACGCCGTGCCGAATGACCCGCAGTCGCCGTTCGTGACCTCGGGCCTGCGTATCGGCACCCCGGCGGTGACCACGCGGGGTTTCAAGGTGCCGCAATGCATCGAACTGGCCGGCTGGATCTGCGACATCCTCGACAACCTCGGCGACGCCGATGTCGAGGCCAACGTGGCCAAGCACGTGTCTGCCCTGTGCGCTGATTTCCCGGTTTATCGCTGAGCGCGGTTTTGGAGTAATGACTATGCAACGCTACTCAGGCTTCGGCCTCTTCAAGCACTCCCTCAGCCATCACGAAAACTGGCAGAAGATGTGGCGCACGCCCACACCGAAAAAGGTCTACGACGTGGTTATCGTCGGCGGCGGCGGGCATGGTCTGGCGACGGCTTACTATCTGGCCAAAGAGCACGGCATCACCAACGTGGCCGTGGTCGAAAAAGGCTGGCTGGGCGGCGGTAACACCGCGCGCAACACCACCATCGTGCGCTCCAACTACTTGTGGGATGAGTCGGCGCACCTGTACGAACACGCGATGAAACTGTGGGAAGGCTTGTCCCAGGACCTGAACTACAACGTGATGTTCTCCCAGCGTGGCGTCTACAACCTGTGCCACACCCTGCAAGACATCCGTGACTCCGAACGCCGTGTGAGCGCCAACCGCCTTAACGGTGTGGACGGCGAGCTGCTCAACGCCAAACAAGTGGCCGACGAGATTCCGTACCTCGACTGCTCAAAAAACACCCGCTACCCGGTACTCGGCGCCACTGTGCAACGGCGCGGCGGCGTGGCCCGTCACGATGCCGTGGCCTGGGGCTTCGCGCGTGCGGCTGACGCACTCGGCGTGGACCTGATCCAGCAGACCGAAGTGATCGGCTTTCGCAAGGAAAACGGCGTGTGCATCGGCGTCGAAACCAACAAGGGCTTTATCGGCGCCAAGCGCGTTGGTGTAGTCACTGCCGGTAACTCAGGGCATATGGCCTCGCTGGCAGGCTTCCGCCTGCCAATCGAATCCCACCCGCTGCAAGCGCTGGTGTCCGAGCCGATCAAGCCGATTATCGACAGCGTGATCATGTCCAACGCCGTGCACGGTTACATCAGCCAGTCCGACAAGGGCGACCTGGTGATCGGCGCCGGTATCGACGGCTACAACGGCTACGGCCAGCGCGGCTCGTACCCGGTGATCGAACACACTATCCAGGCCATCGTCGAAATGTTCCCGGTGCTGTCGCGGGTGCGCATGAACCGCCAATGGGGCGGCATCGTCGACACCACGCCGGACGCCTGCCCGATCATCTCCAAGACGCCGGTGCCGAACATGTTCTTCAACTGCGGTTGGGGCACCGGTGGCTTCAAGGCCACACCGGGCTCAGGCAACGTGTTTGCCGCGAGCCTGGCCAAGGGTGAAATGCACCCATTGGCAGCGCCTTTTTCCATCGACCGTTTCCACAACGGTGCGTTGATCGACGAACACGGCGCCGCGGCCGTCGCCCACTAACAGGAGAAATTCCCTATGTTGCATATCTTCTGTCCTCACTGTGGCGAACTGCGCTCCGAAGAGGAATTCCACGCGTCCGGCCAAGCGCACATCCCGCGCCCGCTGGACCCGAACGCCTGCACCGATGAAGAGTGGGGCGACTACATGTTCTTCCGTGACAACCCACGCGGGCTGCACCACGAACTGTGGATCCATGCCGCCGGTTGCCGTCAGTACTTCAACGCCACCCGCGACACCCTGACCTACGAAATTCTTGAAACCTACAAGATTGGCACCAAGCCGCAATTCACCGCCAAGGCTTCTGGAGAGAAGGTATGAGCCAGATCAATCGCCTGTCCAACGGTGGTCGCATCGACCGCAACAAAGCCCTGACGTTTACCTTCAACGGCCAGAGCTACAAAGGCTTTGAGGGCGACACCCTGGCCGCAGCATTGCTGGCCAATGGCGTCGACATCATCGGCCGCAGCTTCAAGTATTCGCGCCCACGCGGCATCTTTGCAGCGGGCGCCGAAGAGCCCAACGCAGTGCTGCAGATCGGCGCCACCGAAGCCACCCAGATTCCCAACGTGCGCGCCACGCAACAGGCGCTGTACCAAGGGTTGGTCGCCACCAGCACCAACGGCTGGCCGAACGTCAACAATGACGTGATGGGCATTCTCGGCAAGGTTGGCGGCAAGCTGATGCCACCGGGTTTCTACTACAAAACCTTCATGTACCCGCAATCGTTCTGGATGACGTACGAGAAGTACATTCGTAAGGCTGCGGGCCTTGGCCGCTCGCCGACCGAGAACGACCCGGACACCTACGACAACTTCAACCGTCACTGCGACGTGCTGATTGTCGGCGCCGGCCCTGCCGGCCTCGCCGCGGCACTGGCGGCTGCGCGCAGCGGTGCTCGGGTGATCATCGCTGACGAACAGGAAGAATTCGGCGGCTCCTTGCTGGACTCGCGTGAAAGCCTCGACGGCAAGCCGGCGGCCGAATGGGTTGCCAGCGTGATCGCGGAACTCAAAGCCCTGCCGGACGTGGTGCTGCTGCCGCGTGCCACCGTCAACGGTTACCACGACCACAACTTCCTGACCATTCATGAACGCCTCACCGACCACCTCGGTGACCGTGCGCCGATTGGTGTGGTGCGCCAGCGCATCCACCGTGTGCGTGCCAAACGTGTGGTGCTGGCGACCGGTGCGTGCGAGCGCCCATTGGTATACGGCAACAACGACGTGCCGGGCAACATGCTCGCCGGTGCGGTCTCCACCTACGTGCGCCGCTACGGCGTGGCACCGGGCAAAAAACTGGTGCTGTCGACCAACAACGACCACGCTTACCGTGTCGCGCTGGACTGGCTCGATGCGGGCCTTACCGTGGTGGCTGTCGCCGATGTGCGCCACAACCCACGCGGCGCTCTGGTGGAAGAAGCCCGCGCCAAAGGCATTCGCATCCTCACCGGCAGCGCCGTGATCGAAGCCCGTGGCAGCAAACACGTGACCGCTGCCCGTGTAGCGGCGATTGACGTCAAAGCGCATAAAGTCACCAGCCCCGGCGAGTGGCTGGACTGCGACCTGGTGGCCAGCTCCGGCGGCTACAGCCCGGTTGTTCACTTGGCTTCGCACTTGGGCGGCAAGCCGACCTGGCGTGAAGACATCCTCGGTTTTGTACCGGGCGAAGCCCCGCAAAAACGCGTGTGTGTCGGTGGCATCAATGGCGTCTACGGCCTCGGCGATTCCCTGGCCGATGGTTTTGAAGGCGGCGTGCGCGCGGCCAGCGAAGCCGGTTTTGCGCCGGTGGAAGGCACGCTGCCAAAAGCCTTGAGCCGTCTGGAAGAGCCGACCCTGGGCATTTACCAAGTGCCCCATGACAAGCCGACCGCACGCGCGCCTAAGCAATTTGTCGACCTGCAAAACGACGTCACCGCTGCCGCCATTGAGCTGGCGACCCGCGAAGGGTTCGAGTCGGTCGAGCACGTCAAACGCTACACCGCGCTGGGCTTCGGCACCGACCAAGGCAAGCTCGGCAACGTCAACGGTCTGGCCATCGCAGCCCGCTCGCTGAACGTGACCATCCCGCAGATGGGCACCACCATGTTCCGTCCCAACTACACGCCGGTGACCTTCGGCGCCGTCGCGGGCCGTCACTGTGGGCACATTTTCGAGCCGGTGCGCTACACCGCGCTGCAAGCCTGGCACGTCAAAAACGGCGCCGAGTTTGAAGACGTCGGCCAGTGGAAACGCCCGTGGTACTTCCCGCGCAACGGTGAAGACCTGCATGCCGCCGTGAAGCGCGAATGCCTGGCCGTGCGCGACAGCGTCGGCCTGCTCGATGCGTCCACCCTCGGCAAAATCGACATTCAGGGCCCGGATGCCCGCGAGTTTCTCAACCGCATCTACAGCAACGCCTGGACCAGGCTCGACGTGGGCAAGGCCCGCTACGGCCTGATGTGCAAGGAAGATGGCATGGTCTTCGACGACGGCGTGACGGCCTGTCTGGCCGACAACCACTTCCTGATGACCACCACCACCGGCGGCGCCGCCCGCGTGCTGCAGTGGCTGGAAATCTACCAGCAGACCGAATGGCCGGACCTCAAGGTGTACTTCACCTCGGTCACCGACCATTGGGCAACCATGACCCTGTCGGGCCCCAACAGCCGCAAGCTGCTCAGTGAAGTCACCGACATCGACCTGGACAAGGACGGCTTCCCGTTCATGACCTGGAAGGAAGGCCTTGTGGGCGGCGTGCCGGCGCGGGTGTTCCGTATCTCGTTTACCGGTGAGCTGTCGTACGAAGTCAACGTGCAGGCCGACTACGCCATGGGCGTACTCGAACAGATCGTTGCGGCGGGCAAGAAGTACAACCTGACGCCGTACGGCACCGAAACCATGCACGTACTGCGGGCCGAGAAGGGCTTCATCATCGTCGGGCAAGACACCGACGGCTCGATGACCCCGGACGACCTGAACATGGGCTGGTGCGTTGGCCGTACCAAGCCGTTCTCGTGGATCGGCTGGCGCGGGATGAATCGCGAAGACTGCGTGCGTGAAGAGCGCAAGCAGTTGGTGGGCTTGAAGCCGGTTGACCCGAATGTATGGCTGCCGGAAGGCGCGCAGTTGGTGTTCGACCCTAAACAGTCGATCCCGATGAAGATGGTCGGCCACGTGACCTCAAGCTATGCGCATAACTCGCTGGGTTATTCGTTTGCGATGGCGGTGGTCAAGGGTGGCTTGAAGCGTATGGGTGAGCGGGTGTTCTCACCGCAGGCGGATGGCAGCGTGATCGAGGCAGAGATTGTGTCCTCGGTGTTCTTCGACCCGAAAGGCGAGCGGCAGAACATCTGACACTGATCGTTCCCACGCTCCGCGTGGGAATGCATCCCGGGACGCTCCGCGTCCCAAGAGCGGACGCAGAGCGTCCATGGCGGCATTCCCACGCAGAGCGTGGGAACGATCAACTTAAGAGACAAGGTGCTTTATGACAGCAGCCAATGTTTACCAACAACGCCCCACCACCGGCGCCAAGGCCGAGTCGTCGCTGCACCATGCCGACCTCGCCAGCCTGGTCGGCAAGGGCCGCAAGAACGCCGGCGTGACCGTGCGGGAAAAGAAACTCCTCGGCCACCTGACGATTCGTGGCGATGGCCATGACGCCGCGTTCGCCGCCGGTGTGCACAAAGCCCTGGGCATCGAACTGCCTGGCGCCTTGCAAGTGATCGTCAAAGGCGAAACCAGCCTGCAATGGCTCGGCCCGGACGAGTGGCTGTTGATCGTGCCAAGCGGTGAAGAATTCGCCGCCGAACAAAACCTGCGCGCTGCCCTGGGCGAACTGCATATCCAGATCGTCAACGTCAGTGGCGGCCAGCAGATCCTCGAACTCAGCGGGCCGAATGTGCGCGACGTGCTGATGAAGTCCACCAGCTACGACGTGCACCCCAACAACTTCCCGGTGGGCAAGGCGGTGGGCACGGTGTTCGCCAAGTCGCAACTGGTGATCCGCCACACGGCTGAAGACACCTGGGAACTGCTGATCCGTCGTAGCTTTTCGGATTACTGGTGGTTGTGGTTGCAGGATGCCTCGGCTGAATTCGGCCTGAATGTCGTTGCATGATCATTCCCACGCTCTGCGTGGGAATGCATCCCGGGACGCTCCGCGTCCCAAGAGCGGACGCAGAGCGTCCATGGCGGCATTCCCACGCAGAGCGAGGGAACGATCAAGGAGTCACGCACAATGAGCCGCGCACCCGATACATGGATTTTGACCGCCGACTGCCCCAGCGTGCTCGGCACGGTGGACGCGGTCACCCGCTACCTGTTCGAGCAGGGCTGCTACGTCACCGAGCACCATTCGTTCGATGACCGCCTCTCGGGCCGGTTTTTTATTCGCGTGGAATTCCGGCAGCCCGAGGGTTTTGACGAGCAGGCGTTCCGTGCTGGCCTGGCCACGCGCGGTGAAGCCTTTGGCATGATCTTCGAGCTGACGGCGCCGAACTATCGGCCAAAAGTGGTGATCATGGTTTCCAAGGCCGACCACTGCCTGAATGATTTGCTCTACCGCCAGCGCATCGGCCAACTGTCGATGGACGTGGTGGCGGTGGTGTCCAACCACCCTGATTTGAAACCTTTGGCCGACTGGCACCAGATTCCCTACTACCATTTCCCCCTCGACCCCAACGACAAACCGTCCCAGGAGCGTCAGGTGTGGCAAGTGATTGAGGAGACCGGCGCCGAATTGGTGATTCTTGCGCGCTATATGCAAGTGCTGTCGCCGGAGCTGTGCCGCAAGCTCGATGGTAAAGCTATCAATATTCACCACTCGTTGCTGCCCGGTTTTAAAGGCGCCAAGCCTTATCACCAGGCGTACAACAAGGGCGTGAAACTGGTGGGCGCCACGGCGCATTACATCAACAACGACCTGGATGAAGGCCCGATCATCGCCCAGGGCGTGGAGGTGGTGGACCACAGCCACTATCCCGAGGACTTGATTGCCAAGGGGCGTGATATTGAAGGGCTGACGTTGGCGCGGGCGGTTGGGTATCACATTGAGCGGCGGGTTTTTCTCAATGCCAATAGGACTGTGGTGCTTTGACTGACGCCTTCGCGAGCAAGCCCGCTCCCACATTTGAAATGCTGTCGAATGTGGGAGCGGGCTTGCTCGCGAAGGGGCCATCAGCAACAACGCAAAAACAGCATCTGTAACCCGAGCACTTAAACGCGCCGCCTGCCTGGGCGACGCGGTTCCATAAAAACAACAGCGAGGTGAAAGCATGTCTGGTAATCGTGGTGTCGTGTATCTCGGCAACGGCAAGGTCGAAGTACAGAAAATCGACTATCCCAAAATGCAGGACCCCCGTGGCAGGAAGATTGAGCACGGCGTCATCCTGCGCGTGGTCTCCACCAACATCTGCGGCTCCGACCAACACATGGTGCGCGGCCGCACCACTGCCCAGACCGGCCTGGTACTGGGGCATGAAATCACCGGCGAAGTGATCGAGAAGGGCAGCGACGTCGAGAACCTGAAGATCGGTGACCTGGTGTCGGTGCCATTCAACGTGGCGTGCGGCCGTTGCCGCTCGTGCAAAGAACAACACACCGGCGTGTGCCTCACCGTCAACCCGGCCCGTGCCGGTGGCGCTTACGGCTACGTCGACATGGGCGACTGGACCGGCGGCCAGGCCGAATACGTGCTGGTGCCTTACGCCGATTTCAACCTGCTCAAACTGCCGGACCGTGACAAGGCCATGGAGAAAATCCGTGACCTGACCTGCCTCTCCGACATCCTGCCGACCGGCTACCACGGCGCCGTGACTGCGGGCGTTGGCCCAGGCAGCACCGTCTACATCGCAGGCGCCGGCCCTGTTGGCCTGGCCGCTGCCGCCTCCGCCCGCCTGCTCGGCGCAGCGGTAGTGATCATCGGCGACGTCAACCCGATCCGCCTGGCGCACGCCAAGGCCCAGGGTTTTGAAATTGCCGACCTGTCCAAAGACACCCCACTGCACGAACAAATCGCCGCCTTGCTGGGCGAGCCGGAAGTGGACTGCGCGGTAGACGCCGTAGGCTTCGAAGCCCGTGGCCACGGCCATGAAGGCGCCAAGGCCGAAGCGCCGGCCACCGTACTCAACTCGCTGATGGGCGTGGTGCGCGTGGCGGGCAAAATCGGTATCCCGGGCCTCTATGTCACTGAAGACCCAGGTGCTGTGGATGCCGCCGCAAAAATGGGCAGCCTGAGCATTCGCTTTGGCCTGGGCTGGGCCAAATCCCACAGCTTCCACACCGGGCAAACGCCGGTGATGAAGTACAACCGCGCACTGATGCAGGCGATCATGTGGGACCGTATCAACATTGCGGAAATTGTCGGCGTACAGGTGATCAGCCTGGATGATGCGCCGCGTGGGTATGGCGAGTTTGATGCGGGTGTGCCGAAGAAGTTTGTGATTGATCCGCACAAGCTGTTCAGTGCGGCGTAAGGCTTAGGGCAAATAAAAGGGCGACCTGTGGGTCGCCCTTTTTGCCTCTGGTGTTTAGGCCTGTAGGCGTCGGCTGATCACATCCAGCAAATCACAGCCATCACGCAACGGAATGGCGCAGAGCAGGGCGAAGTCCTGGAGGACGAGGTTGTCGGTGTTCAGGCCTTCGCGAAACGCCAGGTTTTCCATGACTTGGGTGACGGCGCGGATGCGGTAGACGGCGGCGTCGTGGAGCACGTCGAGCGGGACTTGGGTGTCGATAAGCAGGGAGGGAGTGGTGGCATCGTGGCCGGTGAGCGGCATGTATCGGTTCATGTTTTAACCTTTATTTCAGAGAGTGAGGCTACCACTCACACGTCGCCAAACGAATGGGTGGCAGCTGTACGCAGGTTGGCGAACCGGTGAAATAAAGCAAAGGCCGGCAGACCCGAAGGTCTCCCGCGCACAGCCGCCATAAGGCAGCCTTACGCGTGCAAAAAAACCTGCAAAGGAGCAGGTGCTTTTGCATGCATTATTTCAATCGAGTCGCCAAACCCGTGTCGCCATATGGGCGACCGCCGAACTATAAGCGCCATCCTCCGCCGGGAGCAAGTCGTGCGGCCACTGAAGCTCAAATGTGGGTCACAGATGGGTGAATGAACACTTGAGGGTGTCCAGGGCTTCGCAATAGGTGCCTCTCCAGTCACCGCTAGGGGTGAGATTCCATCCCGGCACGGGTTTGAGCGTGATCGAAAGGTTTGCGTCGTTACCCATTGGCCCTTTGTAGGTGCAGATGACGGCTGTGTTCTGTGCATCGTATCGGGCATCGTGAAACGTCGAGTCAGCCAGATAGGAGGCGGGCGCCAATGGGTTTTGACCTTTCCAAGTGCGCCCGTCAGCCTGCGATGTTTCATAGCTGAAACCGCCACCGGCCAGGGCGGTTTGATTGATGCTCTGGATCGACGGGCAGGTTGACGTCGCCGCGATGGCATTCGCTACCAGCCCTGTCATTGCAGACAAACCCGCAAGCATTGCACGCTTCACGTTTGTCTTCCTGTGGAGTGAAGGACAGACATGCTGCGGCTGATACACGGGGGTTGGCTACTGTTATAAATAACAGTTCTTTAGCGTATTTTCTTAGGGTCCCGGCGTTGGTTATTTCAAAGTCGCCCAATCGACGAAAAGCAAATGTGGGAGCTGGCTTGCCTGCGATGCAGGCACCGCGGTACATCAGGCACACCGAGTTGATGCCATCGCAGGCAAGCCAGCCCCCACAGTCAGCGAGACGCCAGGGCGCCTTGGTACAGCACGGGGCCGGTGGGTTGTCCGGTGGGTGAGCCGCCTTGTGGCTCCAGGCTGACGGCCAGGGTCGCGGGTGCAGCCAGCAGCGCTTGCTGTTCCTGGCTCAGCTGGATTCGGCCTTTACCCGAGGTCGGCACCAGCCCCAGAGAGACGGGTTTGCCACCGGGTGCGATGACCCACAATTCCAAGGCACGTGTCGGCTCTACAGCCGCCAACGTCAGCGGCTCCACTTGCAGGTGATCGCCAAACGCCTGCACCTGCAACGCCGGTTGCTGGTTAGCGGCCACCAATGTGGCGTTGTATTCGGCGCCGATATCACGCTGATACAGCACGCCCACCAGCACTGCGACAACTACCGCGCAGGCAGCGGCCAGCAGCCGGACATTCAGCCAGAATGGTTTCTTCGCCGGCACGTGCAGCACTTGCGGCTCAATGCGTGCCTTGATGCCTGCCCACACATGCTCCGGCACTGGTCGCTCGGGCACGGTGCCGGTCAGGCTGGCGAGGGCATCCTGCCAATGGCTGAGTTCGACGCGCAGCGCGGCATCGTCCAGCAGCAGGTTTTCAAAGCGCCGACGGGCAGTGGCGGGCATCAGCCCGATGGCGTAATCGGCAGCGAGGGCGCGGCGCAGGGTGGTGGTTTGGTAGTTCATGATTCAAGGCACCTGCGCAGGCGCTCCATGCCGCGACGAATCCAGGATTTGACCGAGCCCAAAGGCGCCGCCAAGTGTTCGGCCAGTTCCGAGGCCGACAGGCCTTGAAAGTAAGCCACGGTAATCGATTGGCGTTGCATGCCGTCGAGGGTGTCGAGGCAGCGGTTGAGGGCGCGGGCTTCGCGCTCGCTGTCGAGCTGTTCATGGGCGCTGGGGCTGTCGTCGAGCAGGGCGTCCTGCTGGCCGTCGGCTAAGGGTTGTTCGCGGTGTTTGCGCAATTGGTCGATGGCCAGGTTGCGGGTGATGTTGACCATCCACGTCATCGGCGACGCCAAGTGAGCCTGGTAGCGCGAAGCGTTGTACCAGATGCGCACAAAGGCCTCCTGCAACACTTCTTCGGCCAGGTCTGCGCGCCCCATGAAACGCAAGGCAACACCGTGCAGCCGTGGCGAAACACTGCGGTAAAGGGTTTCGAACGCCTGGCGGTTGCCCAGGGCGCATTGGGCCAGCAAGGGCCGCAACGGGTCAGCATCGTGGACGGAAATAGGGCTTCTCCAGGCTCTCGTTCGAGGGCGACGGGACTGCGCACGGTAGGCAGAGGGTAGTCCAGCTTGAGCATTCATTCCATCCGACTCCGAGCGGTGCATGCTGGATATACGCAGGGACGTGACATTTGGATGCAGATTTTTCTGAACTAATCTGTAGGTGGGAACATTCCTTCGGGACTGTCAGTCAAACGCCTGCTTTTAGCTCCTACATTCAGAGGTTGTCTTGATGAAGATTTCACGCGGTTTTGCCCTGTCCTGCTTGTTGACCGTGGCCGCCAGCCCGGTGTTTGCCGCAGGTTTCAGCCTCGGTGACGTGGCCAATGCCGTCTCCGGTGCCCAGGGCAGCAACAACAAGGCGGCGGCTGCAGCGCCGAGCTCTGAGACCGCCGGCCTGCTGAGCGCCCTGACCTCGCAATTGAACATCACCCCCGAACAAGCCGTGGGCGGTACCGGCGCGATGCTGGGCCTGGCCAAGAACAAACTGAGCGGCACCGACTACTCGCAACTGGGCAAGAGTGTGCCGGGCCTGGATCAACTCTCGGGCAGCAACTCCCTGGGCAGCCTCGGCGCGTTGAGCGGGATGCTCGGCCAGAGCGGCGGCAGCAAGACCAGCGGCCTGGACGGGTTGTTGGGTAACGTGAAGAGCACCAACGACCTGAACACCGCCTTCAGCGCGTTGGGCATGGACAGCGGCATGGTCAGCCAATTTGCCCCGGTGATCCTCAAGTACCTGGGCGGCCAGGGCGCCAGCGAATCGGTGCTGGGCAAGCTGGCCTCGGCCTGGGGCACGGGTAGCTAAAGGCCCAGCGCGCCCAGTCTTCGGCGTTTGAGTGTCAGCGGCTAAGGGGTGTATTTAAAACTGCAGTCCGAGACACTCAGGCGCTTTGGGTTCTCCAAAGCGTCGGCACCTTCCTGTGCACCACATATACCGTTGTTCCACTGTGTACCCTCCGCTTTTTCCAGACCGCTCATACTCAGTTGAAGCTTAATGAAGGGGCGGGACACCTTGTCGGCCGGTTCGGCTTTTTCTTTTTCAGCGGTCCCGCCATACAGGCAGAACACTTTCCCGTTAGCTATTTTGGCACCGACCAGTCCCAACTGGTATTTAGGCTCCAGGTACGTATCGAGTGTGGCTGGAGATTGGCCCTCCCACGTCTGCCCAGCAGGGCCGGGAGCCTTATATTCGTACCCATCTGGGATCTGCGGGTTGGGATCGGTATAGGGGGTGGCTTTGATTGTGCTGACTGGCGGGCAGGTGGCAGTGTCCGCCTGCGCAATGCCGGCTAACGCCATTAAAGCCATGCCGGCGAGGGAGAGTTTGATGATCATGATCAGGTACTCGGCAATGAGGGAGCCTATAGCCTAATCAGCTGCCTGCAGCTGGCGTAACTGTGAAAGCTGACAGTTTTTTATGCCTTTTCGCAAGACGCTTTATAACGGTTTCGCCTGGCGATGCAGCTGTTCAATACCTCTACCTTCCTCGCTCCTGCGAACGCCCCTGCGAGATGCCGGACGCAAGAGGGTGACCCGCTCTTCACTAGGCAATACGGCAACGAGTCGAAATATCTCAATGTGGAACGGTGGCGGATGTTTCACCACATATGAAGTTCGTTGCTGGAAGGAAAGCCTGTTCGTAGCAGGCCGACGCGGTAGCCGAGCAGGACACCATGACCAAGGTGAAAGCATGGGGGCACTGGCCATCCAGCCACGCTACCGAGGTTGGGCCGTAAATGGTGAGTGTACCGTCAGACGCGCGCGGGTTGGCCTGACACCTCGCTGATGCGCTGATGCTTGGTTCACCCCGTTTGCGTGGGAATGCCTCCTGTGACGCTCTGCGTCACGACTTAAGAGCTGACGCGGAGCGTCCAGAGCTGCATTCCCACGCAGAGCGTGGTAACGATCGAACGTAAAGAACACCAGTGACCTGAACACCGCCTTCAGCGCGTTGGGCATGGATAACAGCATGGTCGGCAAAATTGCGCCGGTGATCCTGCAGTACCTGGGTGGCCAGGGCGCCAACCAGTCGGTGCTGGGCAAGCTGGCTTCCGCCTGGGGCACGGGGAGCTAATCACGTTTAATGTGTATTTCGTACGGGGTGTGTGACTCTATTGACTATAAAAACGGAAAGTGTCCCCGCAATTTAACGAATTGAATTGTAGGGAACTTCCGCAAGGGTGGCGCCACAGAGAATTACCTTCCAAGTAGTCGCCCTGACGAGCTTGGAAGGCTTCTTCTAGTGAAACTCATTGGTAATTCTATTATGAATTTGCGTTTTCCAATTAACACCTTTGCAATCCTTCCCCCCGCCCTCCAGCCGGCGCCAAAGCCGGAGCAGGAATAGTATTCGCGGTTAGATATCAGTTATAAGGAGCACCAGCAGCAGCGTGCCCATTCCGGCAATGGAGCGGCCAGTGACTTAACAGCAAAGGATGCGAAAACGCCCGACGATCAGCCACTTAACATTTGGGGAGAATGTGTCCCCCGTTAGTTTGCACGCACTTTGATTCAATAGGATGAATTGATCGCACGGCCCGGATTGAATGAAAAGGCCGTGGCAATGGCTGGCAGCTTTATTTGCGCAGCATTTCAATTCTCTTGTCCTTCTCCATCCAGAGCTGGTTCACCCAGTTCTGGACGGTCTGGCGAAACGCCGGGTCAGTCTCGTAATCCCCTTGCCACAACGCCGGGTCCAGCTCACGGGTGCGGATATCAATGATCACCTTCGGCACTGTGCCGCAGATCAAGTCCCAGAACCCCGGAATTTTTTGCTGCGGGTAGACGACGGTCACATCGAGGACCGCGTCGAGTTGCTCACCCATCGCAGCCAGCACAAACGCCACGCCGCCCGCCTTGGGCTTGAGTAACCGGGTAAAGGGCGATTCCTGCTGTGTGCGCTTGGCCTCGCTGAACCGCGTGCCCTCCAGGTAATTGACCACCGTCACCGGCTGGCGCTTGAACAGTTCGCAGGCCTCTTTGGTGATTTTCAAATCCTGGCCCGCCAGCTCCGGGTGCCTGGCCAGGAACGCCTTGGTGTAGCGCTTCATGAAGGGGTAATCCAGCGCCCACCAGGCCAGCCCCAGGAAAGGCACCCAGATCAGCTCTTTTTTCAGGAAGAATTTGAAGAACGGCGTGCGCCGGTTGAGCGCCTGGATCAGTGCGGGAATATCGACCCAGGATTGGTGATTGCTGATCACCAGGTAAGACGTATCGCCGCGCAGTTCGTCGCCGCCACGAATGTCCCATTGCGTGGGGATGCACAGCGCGAAAATCAGTTTGTCGATCTCGGCCCAGGTCTCGGCGATCCACATCACGGCCCAAGAGGCGTAGTCGCGAAAGCGGCCGGGCGCTACCAGCTTGAGCAGGGCAAACACCATCAACGGGCCGAACAGCACCAGGGTGTTGAGTAATAACAGCAGTGTGACAAAACAGCCGGTGAGCAGGCGGCGCATAAGTAACTCTTGGAATCGGGTGGGCGGGCCATGATAAGCAAGCTGAGTCTAGAGGCCAAATCGCAAATTGCTGCACGAATGTGAGCTGACGCGAAGCGCCCAGAGCTGCATTCCCACGCAGAGCGTGGGAACGATCTAACTAAACAACGCTTTTGCGGTCTAGAATCCGCCTACTTCTTTTCAAGGAAATCACTTCGTGAAACTGCTCCTTGCCTTGCTCGCCCTGGCTGCCGTGCCCGTCATGGCGGCCGAACCGACCCTCTACGGTCGCTACGAATACATCCAACTGCCGGAGATCGGCCAAACCTTCAAGGCCAAGATGGACACCGGCGCGCTGACGGCCTCACTGTCGGCCCGCAACATCGAAACCTTCCAGCGCGATGGCGACGACTGGGTGCGCTTCCGCCTCGGCGGCAAGGACGCCAGCGACAAGGTCTATGAGCACAAAGTCTCGCGCATCAGCAAAATCAAAAGCCGCGCCGACGAGGACGACGACAAGGACGAAGCCACTGTGGCCAAGCGCCCGGTCATCGACCTGGAAATGTGCCTGGGCAACGTCAAGCGTACCGTGGAGGTCAACCTCACCGACCGCAGCAGCTTCAACTACCCGTTGCTGATCGGCGCCAAGGCCCTGCGTGAGTTCGGCGCGGCGGTAAACCCGGCCCGTCGCTACACTGCCGACAAACCGAACTGCTGATTGAACCCATGCCGCACATCCTGATTGTCGAAGACGAAGCGGCGATAGCCGACACGCTGATCTTTGCCCTGCAAGGCGAGGGTTTTACCACCACTTGGCTGAGCCTTGGCCAGGAGGCGTTGGCCCATCAACGCCAGACGCCTGCCGACCTGATCATCCTCGACATCGGTTTGCCGGATATCAGCGGCTTTGAGACCTGCAAGCAACTGCGCCGCTTCAGCGAAGTGCCGGTGATGTTCCTCAGTGCGCGCGACGGCGAAATTGACCGCGTGGTCGGCCTGGAGATCGGCGCCGACGATTATGTGGTCAAGCCGTTCAGCCCACGGGAAGTGGCGGCGCGGGTTCGGGCGATTCTCAAACGCGTCGGTCCAGGCACCGCGCCTGCGGTGTTCCAGGTGGATCTGGAGCGTATGCAGATCAGTTTTCGCGGCCAGCCTTTGAGCCTCACGCGGCACGAGTTCCGCTTGCTGCAAAGCTTGCTGGAACAGCCCGAACGTGTGTTCAGCCGCGAGCAACTGCTCGACGCGGTGGGCGTGCCGGCCGATGCCGGCTACGAGCGCAATATCGATAGCCATATCAAAAGCCTGCGCAGCAAACTGCGGAGCATTGCGGCGGATGCCGAGCCGATCCAGACCCATCGCGGCCTCGGCTACAGCTACAGCCCGAGCCACAGCTGATGCGCCTGGGGCTGCGGATCTTCCTGGTGTATGCGCTGTTTATCGGCCTCACGGGTTACTTCGTGCTCAATACCGTGATGAAGGAAATCCGCCCCGGCGTGCGCCAATCCACCGAAGAAACCTTGGTGGACACGGCCAACCTGCTGGCTGAAATCCTGCGTCTTGACGTAAAAAATGGCACCCTCGGCCAAAGCCACTGGCCTGAGTTGCTCAAGGCCTACGGCAATCGCCAGCCCGGCGCGACCATTTGGGGCCTGCCGAAAAACCAGGTCAACCACCGCATCTACGTGACCGACGCCAACGGCATCGTATTGCTCGATTCCACCGGCGAAGCGGTGGGCCAGGACTATTCGCAGTGGAACGACGTGTACCTCACCTTGCGCGGTGAGTACGGCGCCCGTTCCACCCGCAGCGAGCTGGACGATCCCGCCTCGTCGGTGATGCACGTGGGCGCGCCGATCCGCGACAACGGCCAGATCATTGGCGTGGTCACGGTGGCCAAGCCCAACAGTTCGTTGCAGCCCTATGTGGATCGCACCGAGAACCGCTTGCTCTGGTACGGCGCCGGGTTGGTGGGGTTGGGCCTGCTGCTGGGCGCATTGCTGTCCTGGTGGCTGAGCGTGGCGCTGCATCGGCTCACGGCGTATGCGCAGGCGGTGAGCGAGGGGCGCCGGGCCGAGTTGCCGCATTACCGCGGCGGCGAACTCAAGCAGCTGTCTACCGCTGTGGAGCACATGCGCACGCAGCTGGAAGGCAAGGCCTACGTCGAACATTACGTGCACACCCTGACCCACGAATTGAAAAGCCCGTTGGCCGCCATTCGCGGTGCGGCGGAATTGTTGCAGGGCGATATGAGCCGCGAACAGCAGCAGCGTTTTATCGGCAATATCGACAGCGAAAGCGCGCGCTTGCAGCAGTTGATCGAGCGGTTGCTCAACCTTGCCCAGGTAGAGCAGCGCCAGGGTTTGGAAGAACAGACTCGCATGCCGTTGGCGGCCCTGGTCGATGAGGTACTCAAGGCGCAATGTGCGCGAATCGAAGGCGCTGACCTGCACGTTGAACAGACGATTGCAGCCGATGTGAAGGTCTTCGGTGAGCCTTTCCTGTTGCGCCAGGCGCTGGGCAACCTGCTCGATAACGCCTTGGACTTCACACCGCCCGGCGGCACGTTGCGATTCAGCGCACAGGCGCAGCATAACGACGTGCAGGTCAGCCTGTTCAATCAGGCTGCGCCGATTCCCGGCTACGCCTTGCCGCGCTTGAGCGAGCGCTTCTACTCGTTGCCGCGCCCGGTCAGTGGGCGCAAAAGCACCGGCCTGGGCCTCAATTTTGTCGAGGAAGTGATGAAGCTGCACGGCGGCGCGTTGCAGATCGGCAATGTGCAGGGCGGCGTGCAGGTGGTGCTGCATCTCCACACAGTCTCCACAGTGCCCACATAAATCTCCCACAGGCGCGGTTCACGCTCTGCCCATCAAAACAGGGAGAGCCCCATGAACCGAAGCCTGCTGTTCAAACTTGGCGCCATTGCGCTGCTGATCCTGCTGTTGCTGATTCCGCTGCTGATGATCAACGGCATCATCAGCGACCGCCAGCAACTGCGCGACGGCGTGCTGATGGACATCGCCCGCAGCTCCAGCTACAGCCAACGTATTACTGGGCCAGTGATGGTGGTGCCGTATCGCAAGACCGTGCGCGAATGGAAACTCAATGAAAAGCTCAATAAACGCTACGAGGAAACCCGTGAAGAGCGCGGTCGTCTGTATTTCCTGCCGGACCGCTTTGAGCTCGATGGCAAGGTGCAAACCGAACTGCGATCGCGTGGTATCTACCAGGCACGGCTGTTCCATGCCGACAATCGCGTCAGTGGGCGTTTTGAACTGCCTGCGCAGTTTGGCATTACGGAAAACTTTGCCGATTACCGTTTTGATCCGGCGTTTCTGGCGGTGGGTATCAGCGACATTCGCGGCATCGAAAACGCCCTGAAGCTGGAGCTGGGCAACCAACGCCTGGCGTTCTCGCCGGGCTCCCAAGTGGACTGGCTGAGCGAGGGCGTGCATGTGACGCTGCCCGAGCAGGACAGCAAAAAGCCGGGCGTGGTGGACTTCGCCTTTGACCTGCGCCTGCAAGGCACCGAGCAGTTGCAGGTGGTGCCGGTGGGCAAGACCAGCCAGGTGTCACTTGCCTCCAACTGGCCGCACCCAAGCTTTATCGGCAACTTCCTGCCGGCGCAGCGCGAGGTCACTGACAAGGGCTTCAGCGCCAATTGGCAGACTTCGTTTTTCTCCACCAACCTCGAGCAGGCCTTGCAAACCTGCCTGGACCGCCAGGGCTGTGAAGACTTCAGCAACCGCAGCTTCGGCGTGAACTTCATCGACCCGGTGGACCAGTACCTCAAGAGCGACCGCGCGATCAAATACGCGCTGCTGTTTATCGCCCTGACGTTTGCCGGTTTCTTCCTCTTCGAGGTACTGAAGAACCTCGCGGTACACCCGATCCAGTACGCATTGGTGGGCTTTGCCTTGGCGTTTTTCTACCTGCTGTTGTTGTCGTTGTCCGAACACCTGGGCTTTGCGTTGGCCTACCTGATCTCCGCCAGTGCCTGTGTGTTGTTGATTGGTTTTTATGTGTGCCATGTGCTGCGCAGTGTTGTGCATGGCCTGGGTTTTTCGGCGGGGTTGGCGGCGTTGTATGGCTTGTTGTACGGGCTGCTGAGCGCCGAGGATTACGCGTTGCTGATGGGCTCGCTGTTGCTGTTCGGGCTGCTGGGTACGGTGATGGTGCTGACGCGCAAACTGGATTGGTATGGCGTGGGCAAGCGCAAGGATCGGGAGGTGGTGCAATGATTGGGTTACGTGAAGATCAGCAGGTGCGGGCGCAATTGGTAGCAAGGATTGCCACCTTCCTCAGCAGCACCACTCTTCAATGTGGGAGCGGGCTTGCTCGCGAATGCGGTGGCTCAGAAACAGATGTGCTGAATGA
>NZ_CBFHAZ010000117.1:0-19273 GCF_965653655.1 Pseudomonas onubensis
AATGCGGTGGGTCAGTGACAGATGAATTGACTGACCCACCGCATTCGCGAGCAAGCCCGCTCCCACAGGTGACCGCATGCAGTTTTGAATATGAGGTCGGCTGCGGATTTGCATGCACTGAAAATCTGCTTTTCTGTGGGAGCTGGCTTGTCGAATCGTCGCACCGCTGCGATGCAGGCACCTCGGTGTGTCAGGTACACGGAGTTGATGCCATCGCAGGCAAGCCCGCTCCCACATTAGACCGAGTATGGCTTTGCTGTTGCTGTTGCTCGGGCTCTTACATCCTTTTCGATGACGAAGTCAGCGGTCTTTTGATCTGCGCTTTTGATCTTGATCTGAAATCGCCCCGTCAAACACGATGGCCGGAATCTGACAGGGATTTGGGGGGTAAACCGGCAGGACGCCGGTTTAGCCGCGCTGGGCCAAGGATGGCCCATCGCGGCGGCCCCCCAAATCACTGTCGGATTGCGGGCATGCCGAGCCTAAGCGAGGCACCGAGTGTTGGGGCGAAGACCTTTTGGTTACTTTTGGGTCTTTCCAAAAGTGACCCGCTGTAAGAGCGGAACCCTACTCAGCCGTTACCGCAGCAATGGATATGTACTCCGCAGCCCCGCAGCCCCGCAGCCTCCCACAACCCTCACAACTGATAACTGAAACTCAAGGTATACCGCGGCCGCCGGTTAAAGCTGTCCAGGGCGATGTCCGACATCGGCTTGGCTGCTTCCAGGGCGATGTTGTAGTACTTGTTATCGCCAAAGCGCAGGCCCAAGGCCGCCGAGGACATGTCGTTGCCCTTTACCGGCAGTTTGTTGAACCAGGTCTTGGCGCGGTCAAGCACCACATACGGTTGCAGGATCTTCACCCAGTCGCCAGCGCGGTTGAAGCTGTAGTTGACCTCATACGCCACGCCCCAGCCCTTGTCGCCTGAAGCTTGATCATCAGGGTAGCCACGGCCGAAGTTCTGCCCGCCAAAGGTGGCGCGCTCGCTGTCGGGCAAGGTGGCGTCGCTCCAGTAGAACGCACCCGAAAGCACGCCTTGCCAGTTGTCGAAGAACTTGTCGCTCTGCACCCCGGACAGGCGCAGACGGAAGAAGTCCAGATCAGGTTTTGCCGTGCCCAGGTCGCTGTGGGCTCTGGCACCCAGGCCATTAATGCCTTGGTACAGCCCGGCGCTGAGGATGCGCAACTGGCGAGTGTCGGACTTGCGCCAGTCGCCTTCAAAGGCCAGTGCGCGCAGGTCGCTTTCGATGTCGAAACGGTTGGGGTAGCCCACCAGTTGATAGCGCGTGGTCTGGTCCACCGCATACAGGCGTGTGGCCAGGGTCAGCGATTCGTTGGGCGAGGCAATCAGCGGGTGGCTGAGGCCGATGGTGTAGCGGTCGATCGACTGGTGCGGCTTGAGTTCGAAGCCTCCGTCCAGCTGGATATTGCTTCTGGGATCGGCGCGGTAACGTTCGGCACCCAGTATCAACTGGCTGCCCTCGGCATTGATGAATTGGCTGTAGCCCACACGGTAGTAATGTTCTTTGTCGTCACCCGGCGGGAACAGGCCGCTGACGTAAAGCTGCTCGCCCATGGACGTCTGGGAATTGCTGGTGGCGGTAAGCAACGCTTGCGTACCGTTACGGTTGTTGTCGACCAGGCTCATGCTGGTGGTGAACGGCTTGCGCGAGGCTTCGATCTTCATGTGCGTGGCGCCATCGGTGGTGCCCGGCGGCGGCACTTGCGCCTGCAGGGTCACGCCGGGGATACGCCCCATCAGCGTGGTATAGCGCTCGAACGTCTTGCGCGTGAGCGGGCGTTCGGCCAGCAGCTTGTTAGCGAGTTTGTCGACGTAGGCCGAGACTGAGCCGATGTCGCCGCTTTGCTCGTAATCCTTGATGTAACCCTCCACCAATACCACGCGTACCAGGCCGTTTTCGAAGGTCTGTTGCGGCAGGAATGCGTAGGACAACAGGTAGCCGTCCTGCTGGTAGCGACGCGTGATCGCGCGGGTGGCTTCGATCAGCTGCGCGAGGTTGGTCTCACGGCCAATCAACGGTGCGTAAGCCTTGGC
The DNA here is from genome assembly GCF_965653655.1 of Pseudomonas onubensis. Classification (NCBI taxonomy): domain Bacteria; kingdom Pseudomonadati; phylum Pseudomonadota; class Gammaproteobacteria; order Pseudomonadales; family Pseudomonadaceae; genus Pseudomonas; species Pseudomonas onubensis. Next base: position 2,057 of record NZ_CBFHAZ010000117.1, read on the forward strand.
TGTTTCGTCCAGCGGGTAGATCGTACCGCCCTCGATCTGCAGCTTGCGGATGGTGACTTTGGTGTCCATCTGCAATGGCTGGTTCTGGGTGGCAGGCGCTTGCGGTAACTGGGTCTGGGGTGTGGTCGGTCGATAAGCGTCGGCGGGGAGGTTGGGCACCGGCAGGTTGCGGATGGTGTCGTTGCTGTTGAGGAAGCTGGGAAGGGTCTCGGCCTGAACGTAAGCACTGAGGGTGAGCAATAACAACGGCGTCATTACGCGCATAGGACACTCCATGGTCAAACTGCAGCAGCGCTTCGGACCCGCCGGGTTCTGGGACGCGGTTCGGGAGGGCGAGGTTTTTTAGACAAGACCGGCCCATAAAAAAGACGAGAGACTTATAAGGGTCTCTCGTCTCAACCAAGCGTAGGCGCTGTAGGGGAGGCCGTCTAATCGGCCAGGTGCAATTTATTTTTTGCCGGTAAGGCCATTCAGTAAACCGCCCAGACCGCCGCTTGTACCTGTGCTTGCGCTGCCGCCGGCCGAGGTGCTGGCGCCGGTGCCGCCGGTGAGGCCACCGAGCAAACCACCGCTACTGCCACTGGTGCCGCCGGTGACCAAACCACCTATCGAGCCTACGGTGTTGCCGACTGTGGTGACAGTGGTGCCTACCGCGTTAGTGACTGGGTTGGCATTGGCGGCGGTCAGGTTAGTGCCGAGACTGCTCACCGCACCACCGACTTGGGTCACCAGGCCGTTGACGGGAGCGCCGAGGCCTGTAGTGGTGCCGACGTTTTGGGTCAGGCTAGCCACACCGGACGTTACTGGGTTGAGCGCCGCGCCGACGTTAGTCGCCAAGCCTGCCACCGGCGCCGTGGCGGCGGTGTTGGCGACGCCAGTGCCGCCGATAACGGTGCCGAGCGAGGCGACCGTGTTGCCCAATGCGCCACCGGTCACACCTGCCGCACTCACAGTGCCGTTGGTGTTGCCGGCGTTCAGGCCGTTGCCCACGTTGGCCACCAGGCCGCCGACCAACTCCGGTATACCAGGCGCTGCGGCACCGCTGGCTGGAGCGACGTAGCCGCCGGATTTATCCAGTGTGCCGCCTACGCCCGTCAGAGCGCTGCCGACGATGGTGGTCACAGGGTTGCCGGTACCGCCAGCGCCGGCAACTTGAGTGCCCAGGCCTGTGACGGTGGAGCCGACCTTATCCAGCAGCCCATTCACAGGAGTGCCGAGGCCGGTTGCCTTGCCGAGGTTGCCGGTGGTGTTTTCCACCAGCGACACCACAGGCACCAGCACTTTGCCACCCACTGTGTTAGTCAACGAACCCAACGGGCCAGTAGTGCTGGCCGTGCTGACGGTATCGCCGAGCATGGTGACGGCCTGGCCGACTTTATCCACTAAACCACCTGCCGCACCGCCTACGCCACCGGTCAAGCCGCCCACTACCGGCACGCCGCCGAGGGTGGTCGACAGCGATTTCCCGGTGGTCGACAGACCAGTACCCAGGTCGGCAACGCCATTCCCTACACCTGCGACAGTGATGCCCAGGGAGTTGCTGTTAGTGCCCAGCGAACCAAGGCCGCTGGTGACGCCAGTGCCGATGCTGGTGACCGCAGTGCCGGTCGCCGTCACCAGGCCGCCTGCTGTTGTGCCGACGATAGGCACATTGTTCAGGGTCGAACCGAGGTCACCAACAGCTGCGCCTACGTTACCGACAGTACCGCCGAGGGTGCCGGCAATCTGCCCGGTAACCAGAGGTGTAGTGGTCGAACCTGTGCCGCCGCCAGTACCTCCACCTGTGCCGCCGCCAGTGCCACCGCCAGTGCCACCGCCGGTTCCGCCACCTGTACCGCCACCTGTGCCACCGCCGGTTCCGCCACCTGTACCGCCGCCAGTGCCACCGCCGGTTCCGCCACCTGTACCGCCGCCAGTGCCACCGCCGGTTCCGCCACCTGTACCGCCGCCAGTGCCACCGCCGGTTCCGCCGCCAGTGCCACCGCCGGTTCCGCCATCTGTGCCGCCGCCAGTACCACCGCCGGTTCCACCATCTGTGCCGCCGCCAGTGCCGCCGCCGGTTCCACCACCCGCGCCGCTACCTGCACCCGCATCAGGAGATGAGGCCGCCACGCTGCTGTGATGCCCGCCACCACCGCTGCTGCAGCCACCGAGGCTCATCGCCATGACCAGGGCCAACGCGGTACTTGCTTTCCAAAGCACTACTTGAGTTTGAGTTTTCATGATTGAGTTCCCTTGCACCTGTACAACCTGGGTTGTTTTCAAACGCTCGCTATTTCTAGGGATAGCGATACGTTTGTCCGTGTTGTCATCACAGACCCGGGCACTCTTTCGCGCAACGCTCAACTTGGTATTAACGATTTATATACACAAGGCCATGGTCGGCTTAATGACTAATACGAAGGGTATAATCGAGGGGTGTAACAAGATGTATATATGTTAAAAATCATTGAGTTGGATAAAGAAGCGGACGCTTGGGCGTCCGCTATAACTTAAGGTGTATATATACAATTAATGTGTTTTTTTCAGGTGATGGGCTGCCACTTGCCGAGCATATGTTGTATGTCGCCGGCACCTTTCAATTGCAACTCGCCGCTGGAACCTGCGGCACTGCTGAGTAAAACAACTTCACTGGGCAGGCGTACCGGCTTTTTGAATTCGACGGCTACTTCTACATTGGCGGCGGGCAAGTGCTCATGCAGCGCGGCGAATGTTCGGGCGGTATTCCATAGCCCATGAGCAATCGCCTGGGGAAAGCCGAACAGCTTGGCTGTCAGCGCGCTCAGGTGGATCGGGTTGTAGTCGCCGGAAACCCGCGCATATTGGCGACCGATATCGGCGGGCGCCTTCCATCGCGCGACTTCGCTGACAGTGCCGCAGATGGATAAAGGCGCCTCTTGCGCTTCGCCGTCCAGCTTCACGCCTCGACACAACATACGGCTGTCGGCTTCCCACAACAGGCCCAGCGCGTCCTCCACCGTAGTCACAATGTCAAAGGTCGCCCCCTTGGCGTGGGGTTGCAGATTGTGCGCGTATACGCCAACTATCAGGTTATTCACGCCGCCCAATGGCCGATGGATGCGGATACGATTGCTCAGGTGAATCAGCCCCAGCAGTGGAAAGGGAAATTTTTTGTCGGTGAGCAATTGCATCTGCAAACCGAACGCCAGGAGATGCGGGTAAGTGCCCGGCAGCACCGGGCTGTCGGCGAACCCGCAGACCTTGCGATAGGCCGCGACGTGCGCAGGGTTCACGCGTACATGGCAGCGTAATCCGCCATCAGGCAAGGTGCTGCCGCTGATCTTGCGCTTGAGCGCCGCCCGCCCATACAGCGGCAACAGAAACGGGGTGCTGTCCAATGTCTGCCACTGCATAGTCACGCTCCCAGCAGGCTTTGCCCACACACCCGCAGCGCCTGGCCGCTGACGGCCCCGGAGCCCGGCTGCCCGAGCCAGGCGACGGCTTCTGCCACGTCTTGCGGCAGACCACCCTGGCCCAAAGAACTCATGCGCCGCCCGGCTTCACGCAAGGCGAAAGGAATATGCGCGGTCATCTGGGTTTCGATAAAACCCGGTGCGACCGCATTGATGCTGATGCCACGCTCGCCCAGCAGCGGCGCCCACGCCTGGGCCAGGCCAATCAGCCCGGCCTTGCTCGCGGCGTAGTTGGTTTGCCCGCGATTACCGGCAATCCCGCTGATGGACGCCAGCAGCACCACGCGGCCGTTGTCGTGCAGGGTGCCACTGTCGAGCAGGGCTTTGGTCAGCACTTGCGGCGCGTTGAGATTGACCGCCAATACGGCGTCCCAATATTCCGGCGTCATGTTGGCCAGGGTTTTATCGCGGGTGATGCCGGCGTTATGCACCACGATGTCGATGCCGTCCGGCAGGTTTTCGATCAACTGTGTGGCCGCGTCTTCGGCGCAGATATCCAGCACCACAGTGCGCGCACCCAAGCGAGCGGCGAGGGCTTCGAGATCGGCCTTGGCCTGGGGCACATCCAGCACGATCACTTCGGCGCCGTCGCGCGCCAGGGTTTCGGCAATGGAGGCGCCGATACCACGCGCAGCACCCGTGACCAACGCCTTGCGCCCAGCCAGTGGCCGTGTCCAGTCTTCAACCGGGGTGGCGCAAGCTTGCAAGCGAATAACCTGGCCGGAGATATACGCACTTTTCGGCGACAGGAAGAAACGCAGCACGCCTTCCAGCTGATCTTCAGCGCCATCGCCCACATACAGCAGTTGCAACACGCCGCCGCTGCGCAGTTCCTTGGCCAGTGAACGGCTGAAACCTTCGAGGGCGCGCTGGGCGCTGGCGGCGAACGGGTCGCTGAGGCTTTCCGGCGCGCGTCCCAGAATCACCACGTGCGCGCTGTGATCGAGATTTTTCAGCAAGGGCTGAAAGAATTCGCGCAGTTGCTTGAGCTGGTCGGTGTGCTGCAAGTCGCTGGCGTCGAACACCACGGCCTTGAGCTTGGGGCCGTGGCCTGGAATCCAGGTCGACGACTCGGCGCCGTAGGTGTAAATCGCGTCGGTCAGTTTGTGCGCAAACTCCTGCACTTTGGCGGCCAGCGCGCCACCGCCCAGCAGCAGTGCACCCTCCACCGGGCGCAGGCGTCCGGCCTGCCAGCGTTCCAGGCGTACCGGTGACGGCAGGCCAATGGCGGCGACCAGGCGATGGCCGAGGCTTGAGTTGGCGAAGTCGATATAACGGTCAGACATGGAACGCTCTCCGAGTGCTGGGGTTCAAACGGTGGACCATCAATAGGTGAAAGTCGTTCGATTGAGCCTAGGCTAGTCTCAAAGACTCGACCCACAACCTTCAGGGAGCTTTCCATGACTCAATTGCGCCGTGTAGCGATCATTGGCGGTAACCGCATCCCCTTCGCCCGTTCCAATGGCCCGTATGCCACGGCGAGTAACCAGGCGATGCTCACCGCTGCCCTCGAAGGCCTGATCGAGCGCTACAACCTGCACGGCCTGCGCATTGGCGAAGTTGCTGCCGGTGCGGTGCTCAAGCACTCGCGCGACTTCAACCTCACCCGCGAATGCGTGCTGGGCTCGCGCCTGTCGCCGCAAACCCCGGCCTATGACATTCAGCAGGCGTGCGGCACCGGGCTGGAAGCGGCGTTGCTGGTGGCCAACAAAATTGCCCTGGGCCAGATCGAATGCGGGATTGCCGGCGGCGTCGACACCACGTCCGATGCGCCGATTGGTGTGAATGAAGGGCTGCGCAAAATTTTGCTGCAAGCCAACCGCAGCAAATCCATCGCGGATAAATTAAAAGTCCTGTTACAACTTCGTCCCCATCACCTTAAGCCGGAGCTGCCGCGCAATGGCGAGCCGCGCACCGGCCTGTCCATGGGCCAGCATTGCGAGCTGATGGCGCAGACCTGGCAGATCCCGCGCGCCGAGCAGGATCAACTGGCGCTGGAAAGCCATCAGAAAATGGCCGCGTCCTACGCCGAAGGCTGGCACAACGATTTGCTCACGCCGTTTCTGGGCCTCACCCGTGACAACAACCTGCGCCCCGACCTCACCCTGGAAAAGCTCGCCAGCCTTAAACCGGCGTTCGAGCGCAGTGAAAAGGGCACGCTCACTGCCGGTAACTCCACGCCACTTACCGACGGCGCCTCCTTGGTGCTGCTGGGCAGTGAAGCTTGGGCCAAGGAGCGCGGCTTGCCGATCCTCGCCTATTTGCGCGACGGCGAAGCGGCGGCGGTGGATTTCGTCAATGGCGCCGAAGGCCTGTTGATGGCGCCGGTGTATGCGGTGCCACGCTTGCTGGCGAGAAATGGCCTGACGCTGCAGGATTTTGATTACTACGAGATTCACGAGGCCTTTGCTGCCCAGGTGTTGTGCACGCTCAAGGCCTGGGAAGACCCGGAATATTGCAAGAACCGCCTGGGGCTGGATGCGCCGCTGGGCGCCATTGACCGCAGCCGGCTCAACGTCAAAGGCAGCTCATTGGCGGCCGGGCACCCGTTTGCCGCCACGGGCGGGCGCATCGTCGCCAACCTGGCCAAATTGCTCGACGCAGCAGGCAAAGGCCGAGGGCTGATTTCGATCTGCGCCGCCGGTGGTCAGGGTGTGACGGCGATCATTGAACGCTGATTGCCGACGAAATTGGCATATTGAGTGCATTCTTGAGTGGTCAGAGGTCGGTAGCCCCTCCCACCGGCGCGCCGATTGCCGTATAACGAGTGCCATACGCGTATTTGGTAATAAAGGACCCACAATAAAAGCTGATGAAGACTCCTAAACGCATTGAACCCCTGATCGAAGACGGTCTGGTCGACGAAGTGCTGCGCCCTCTCATGAGCGGTAAAGAAGCAGCTGTTTATGTGGTGCGCTGCGGCAATGAATTGCGTTGCGCCAAGGTTTACAAGGAGGCGAATAAACGAAGTTTTCGTCAGGCATCCGAATACCAGGAAGGCCGTAAGGTCCGTAACAGCCGTCAGGCCCGGGCCATGGCCAAAGGCTCCAAGTTCGGCAAGAAAGAAACCGAAGACGCTTGGCAGAACGCCGAAGTGGCGGCGTTGTTCCGCCTCGCCGGTGCGGGCGTTCGCGTGCCCAAGCCGTTCGACTTCCTGGAAGGCGTGCTGCTGATGGAGCTGGTGGCCGACGAGTACGGCGATGCAGCGCCGCGTCTTAACGACGTAACGCTGGAGCCGGACCAGGCGCGCGAATACCACGCCTTCCTGATTTCCCAGATCGTACTGATGCTGTGTACCGGCCTGGTGCACGGTGACCTGTCCGAGTTCAACGTACTGCTCACGCCAACCGGCCCGGTGATCATTGACCTGCCCCAGGCAGTGGATGCGGCGGGCAACAACCACGCGTTCAGCATGCTGGAGCGGGATGTGGGCAACATGGCTTCCTACTTCGGGCGATTTGCGCCGGAGTTGAAGAAGACCAAGTACGCCAAGGAAATGTGGGCGCTTTACGAAGCCGGCACCTTGCACCCGGCCAGCGTGTTGACCGGCGAGTTTGACGAGCCGCAAGAGCTGGCGGACGTGGGCGGTGTGATCCGTGAAATCGAAGCGGCGCGGCTGGACGAAGAGCGCAAGCAAGCGATTAGGGCGGCGGATGATGCGCCAGCGAACAAGACTGCGGAAGAACCGCCGCCGCCTTGGATGCAGTGATTTAACAACGCCCTTCGGCTTGGTGAAGAGCTAATGTGGGAGCGGGCTTGCTCGCGAATGCGGCTTATCAGTCAACAGATTCACTGGCTGATACACCGCATTCGCGAGCAAGTCGAATCGTCGCACCGCCGCTCCCACATTTAGTTCTGAGCTTGCCTGTTAAGCATTGATCAAGCGCAACAGCTGCCCGAAGCCAACTCCTTGAGTATCGGGCAATCCGGCCGATGATCGCCCTGGCAGTGTTCCACCAGGTCCTGCAACGTATCGCGTAACTGCCCCAGCTCCAGAATCTTCTGGTTCAACTCCTCGATATGCTGGCGCGCCAGGGCTTTTACGTCGGCGCTGGCCCGCTGGCGGTCTTGCCACAAGGTCAGCAGCTTGCCGACCTCTTCCAACGAAAACCCCAGATCCCGCGAGCGTTTGATAAATGCCAGCGTGTGCAAATCATCGCCGCCATACACGCGGTAGCCGCTGTCGGTGCGGTGCGCGGCTTTGAGCAGGCCGATAGACTCGTAGTAGCGAATCATCTTGGCGCTCAACCCGCTCTGGCGGGCGGCCTGGCCGATGTTCATGGGCGTTGATCCTCGTAGTCCTTGGGCTTCCAGGTTTTCAACAATAACGCATTGCTCACCACGCTGACGCTGGACAAGGCCATGGCTGCACCTGCGAGCACTGGGTTGAGCAAACCGAAGGCTGCCAGGGGAATGCCGATCAAGTTATACACAAAGGCCCAGAACAGGTTCTGGCGGATCTTCGCGTAGGTCTTGCGGCTGATCTCCAGGGCGGCCGGCACCAGGCGTGGGTCGCCGCGCATCAGCGTGATGCCGGCGGCATGCATCGCCACATCGGTGCCGCCGCCCATGGCGATGCCGATATCGGCAGCCGCCAGGGCCGGGGCATCATTGATGCCGTCGCCGACCATGGCGACGACGCCGGTCTTTTTCAACTCGGCCACCGTGGCGGCCTTGTCGGCGGGCAGCACTTCGGCGTGTACATCATCGATGCCCAGCGCCAGGGCCACCACGCGGGCACTGCCGCGATTATCGCCGGTGAGCAAATGGCTGCTGATGTGCTGAGCCTTAAGTTGTTCCACAGCTTCCAATGCACCGGGCTTGAGGGTGTCGCCAAACGCAAACAGCCCCAACACGCGGGGTTGTGCACCATGCTCGATCAGCCACGACAAGGTGCGGCCTTCGGCTTCCCAGACTTTGGCAGACTCGGCCAGGGCACCTGCGCTCAAGCCGTTTTCTTCGAGCATGCGGCGGTTGCCCAAGGCCAGTTCATGGCCATCCAAAGTGCCAGCAATGCCGCGTCCGGTCAGCGATTGGCTGGCGCTCACGTCCGCCACGGTCAGCCCTTTTTCACCACACGCCTCCAGCACGGCCTTGGCCAACGGATGCTCGCTGCCGCGTTGCAAGGCGCCGGCCTGTTGCAGCAACAGATTTTCATTGCCGTCCACCGCCGCCAAGTGCGCAATTTTTGGCGCGCCGGAGGTCAGCGTGCCGGTCTTGTCGAATACCACCGCACTGACTGCATGGGCGCGCTCCAGCGCTTCGGCGTCCTTGATCAGAATGCCATAGCGAGCGGCGACGCCGGTGCCGGCCATGATGGCGGTCGGTGTGGCCAGGCCCAGGGCGCATGGGCAAGCGATCACCAATACCGCGACCGCATTGATGATCGCGGTTTCCAGTGATGCGCCGTACAACCACCAACCCACCAAAGTGATCAACGCCAGCACCAGCACGCTGGGCACAAACACTTGGCTGACTTTATCCACCAGTTTCTGGATCGGTGCCTTGGCAGCCTGGGCGTCTTCCACCAGACGGATGATCCGCGCCAGCACACTTTCTGCACCCAGCGCCTGGGTGCGTACCAGCAAACGGCCTTCGCCATTAATGGCGCCGCCGGTGATCTTGTCGCCAGGCTGTTTCGGCACCGGTAGGCTCTCGCCGCTGATCAAGGCCTCGTCGGCATGGCTTTGGCCGTCCACCACTTCGCCGTCCACCGGGAAGCGCTCGCCGGGTTTGACCAGCACCAAGTCGTCGAGCTTTAACGCAGTGATGGCGACGTCTTCTTCACGGCCTTCAAACACGCGAATCGCGCGTTCCGGGCGCAGTGCTTCGAGGGCGCGGATGGCGCTGGCGGTCTGGCGCTTGGCGCGGCTTTCGAGGTATTTACCCAGCAACACCAGGGCGATCACCACGGCTGAGGCTTCGAAATACAGGTGCGGCATAGTGCCTACGGGTGCCGTGAGCCATTCATAAATGCTCAGCCCATAGCCGGCGCTGGTGCCGATGGCCACCAGCAAGTCCATATTGCCGGCGCCGGCGCGCACGGCTTTCCAGGCGGCTATATAGAAGCGGGCGCCAAAGATGAATTGCACAGGCGTGGCCAACGCGAACTGCACCCAGGCCGGGAGCATCCAGTGCAGGCCGAACGGCTCCATCAGCATCGGCAGCACCAATGGCAGCGCCAACGCAATGGCCAACAACAACGACCAGCGCTCGCGGTGCAGGCGCCGGGCCTGGTTGGCGTCGGTGACGGTTTCGCTTTGCGGCAAGGTGGCGGTGTAGCCGGCCTTGTCGACGGCGGCGATCAATACGCCGGGGTCCATCTGGCCGAGTACTTCGACGTGGGCACGTTCGTTGGCCAGGTTGACGCTGACGCTTTGCACCCCCGGCACCTTGCCCAGTGCGCGCTCGACACGCCCGGCACAGCTGGCGCAGGTCATGCCGCTGATGGGCAGGTCAAAGGTGGTGGATCCATTCATGGGGCAGTCCTCCAGAGAAGTTGCCCCCAGCATCAACCTTGACCTGTGGGGAAGGTCAAGCGCCTTTAATACTCCAGTGCGGCGGGTTTAAGGTACATACCGTCCGGGCCTTGGGCGATACGCAGTTTGCGTATGTCTCCGGCCTTCAACGTGATGTTCTGCGCAGGCGGCGCGAGCATGCCCGGCAGGCAACCTGGCGATTGGCCCGGCAGCAGCTTGAGGCGCAGCGATACATTGCCCGCCGGCAAGTTGAACGAGTTGGCCTGTTCCTGGAACAGACGCCCGGCCAACTGGTCCTGGATATACAGGCCGATTTCGCAATTGGTCGGCACTTCCAGGCGCTCGCGGGAAATGATCAATACCGCGTAGTCTTGATCCGCAGAGGCCATGGGCGCAGCGGCGGACAAGCTCAACAGGCCGATAAGGCTAAAAAACGACCAGCGCATGGCGAATGCTCCGTGGTTCAAATCCAAGATGCATGAAGCTTGGCCGAGCCAACGCCGGAATACCAGCCCGGTCGCGATTTTGGACGCTTGACCTTGCCATCGTGGCAAGGTCGAGACTGGCCCCAACCTCATCAAAGGAGTCATGTCATGCAAGTATTCAGTGTTGAAGGAATGACCTGCGGCCATTGTGTTCGGGCGGTCACTCAAGCAGTACAGAGCCAGGACCCGGCGGCGAGCGTCAAGGTCGACCTGGCCGCCAAGGAAGTCGGAGTTGAAAGCCGGCTGTCCGCCGAGCAAGTCATCGCGCTGATCACCGAAGAAGGCTACAGCGCCAAGCTTGCGTAACATTTCCGATAGTTAGCGAGCTATCGTAATGTTCATCACACCCAAGCGCGGCTAGACTGTCGGGCTGCCGACTCACTTGGGTGTCTGATGAACCTCCGCATAATCCTGATTCTGGGCGCCTTGAGCGCCTTCGCGCCGTTGGCGATCGATTTTTACCTGCCGGGCTTTCCGGCGATGGCCACCGCCTTTGCTACCGACGAAAAACACATCCAACTGACCCTCGCCGTGTACTTCGGCGGCCTGGCCATCGGCCAATTGATTTATGGGCCGCTGGCGGATCGTTTTGGTCGGCGCGTGCCGCTGCTCAGTGGCGTGACCCTGTTTACCCTGGCGTCCTTCGCCTGCGCCTACGCGCCGTCCCTGGACTGGTTGATCGGCGCGCGTTTTGTGCAAGCCCTTGGCGGCTGCGCGGGCATGGTGATTTCGCGGGCGGTGGTCAGCGACAAATGTGATGCCGTGGGCTCGGCCAAGGTCTATTCGCAGCTGATGCTGGTGACCGGCCTGGCGCCGATCCTCGCACCGTTGGCGGGTGGGGTGATGGTCGGGTTGTGGGGCTGGCAGTCGATTTTCCTCGCGCTGTCGATCTTCAGCGTGATGGCGGCCATCGCCGTGGCGGTCGGGTTGCCGGAAACCTTGCCAGCCGACAAGCCGCGTCAACCGTTGTCCGGCTCGTTGAGCCGTTATGTCAGCCTGTTGTCGGACCGGGTTTATTTGGGTTACGCCCTTACCGGCGGTATCTCGATTGCCGGGATGTTTGCCTACATCGCCGGTTCACCGTTCGTCTTTATCAAACTCTATGGCGTGCCCGCCGAGCATTACGGCTGGGTATTTGGCTCCAACGCCGCCGGCTTCATCCTGGTTGCGCAACTCAATGCGCGGTTGCTGGCTAAACGTGGCCCGGCGTTTTTGCTGTCGCGCACCGTGTGGGTCTACGTGGCGGCGGCGTTGACGCTGCTGGGCATTGCCGCGCTGCGGACTGAGGCGTTATGGCCATTGCTGGTGCCGCTGTTTATCTGCATCGCGAGCCTGGGCTGCATTTTGCCCAACACCTCGGCATGTGCCATGGCCGGGCAGGGCGCACGGGCCGGCAGCGCCTCGGCGTTGCTCGGTTGCATTCAGTTTGGTGTGGCGGCAGGCGCGGCGTCGTTGGTCGGCGTATTGCACGACGGCACGGCGATGCCGATGGCAATGGTCATCAGCTTGTGCGGTGTATTGGCCGTGACGATTGCGGTGTCGACCCAGCGCCTGCAACGGGCGAGGGCCGCGCAGGCGCAGGTCTGAGGTGCGGATCAGCCGGCGGCGGAACGTTGCTGGCTGAGGGGAATGCGGTGGGGCGCCTGGATGCGGGCTTGCAGAGTGTCGGCAAAGGCGCGGGCCTCGGCCTCACTGCGGAAGGTGAAGGCGTCGCCGTCGAGGCTGACCTGCCATTTGTTGCCTGGGGATTTTGCTAACGCTCTTATCAGGATCTTCATTGCTGACTTCCTCACGTAAAAGAATCGTGGCAAAGGCGGCCAATATAAACCCGAATGCGTTCACAAATATGACAAAGATCAACTCTCTGACTAGCGGTGTCGTCCATTACTCACATGAATAATGGACGACGCTGACAGACGTTTTTTAGAACCCTTCCAGTACGATCTTGCCCTTGGCCTTGCCGCTTTCCAGCAGCGCATGGGCGCGGCGCAGGTTGGCGGCGTTGATCACGCCGAAGTGCTCGCCCACCGTGGTTTTCAAAGTGCCGGCGTCGATCAGTTGGGCCACGCGGTTGAGCAGGTTGTGCTGTTCGATCATGTCCGGCGTCTCGAACATCGAGCGCGTGTACATGAACTCCCAGTGCAACGACAGGCTCTTGCGCTTGAGTTTGCTCACATCCAGCACCTTGGGGTCGTCGATCAACGCCAGCTTGCCTTGCGGCTGCAGGGCTTCGACCAGTTGGTCCAGGTGAAGGTCGGTCTGGGTCAGGCTGGCGACGTGGGTCACTTGGGGCTGGCCGGCGTTTTTCAGGGCTTCGCTGAGCGGCTGGCTGTGATCGATCACCACATCGGCGCCGAGCGCCTTGGCCCATTCCTGGGTTTCCGGGCGTGAGGCGGTGCCGATGACGGTCAGCGCGGTGAGTTGCTTGGCCAGCTGGGTCAGGATCGAACCCACACCACCGGCGGCGCCGACGATCAGCAGGCTCTGGCCTTCATCTTCTTTACCTTCACGCACTTGCAGGCGCTCGAACAGCAGCTCCCAGGCGGTGATGGCGGTGAGTGGCAGTGCGGCGGCTTCGGCAAAACCCAGGCTCTTGGGCATATGGCCGACGATGCGTTCATCCACGGTGTGCAGTTCGCTGTTGCCACCGGCGCGCACCAGGGAACCGGCGTAGAACACCTTGTCACCGGCCTTGAACAGTGTCACGTCGCTGCCGACCGCCTTGACCACACCAGCCACGTCCCAGCCCAGCACCTTGGCGGCGCCGTTTTCCGGGGCGACGTTCTGGCGCACTTTGGTGTCCACCGGGTTGACCGAGATGGCTTTGACCTCCACCAGCAGGTCACGCGGGCCGGCGACCGGCTCCGGCAGTTGGATGTCTTGCAGGGATTTTTCGTCGCTGATCGGCAGTGAGGCGTAGTAGGCAATGGCTTTCATAATAGTTCCGGGAAAAAAGGTGGTCGAGAGTCAGACTAAATGTGGCGAGGGAGCTTGCTCCCGCTGGGCTGCGAAGCAGCCCCAAAAACTGTCGGGAAGCGCTTCGCACTCCAGCGCAAGCAAGCTTGCTCGCCAAAAAAACGCGCTGATGAGTTGATCAGGCAAGAAATTTCAGGCGCTTGAGTTCGAAGTGTTCGAGCACATCGGCAGCCTTGGCGCGAAAGCTCTGGATATGCGCACTCTGGTCGTGATCGGCCAGCGCCGCGTCGTCGCTCCAGCGTTCGAGCATGTAGAAGGTTTCCGGGTGTTGCAGGTCCTGGTGCAGGTCGTACTGCTCGCAACCGGCTTCCAGGCGAGTCGGTTCCAACAGGCCGCGCAGCAGGGTTTCCAGCGTGGCGTGCTGGCCGGGTTTGGCGATCAGCGTGGCGATGACGTTAAAGGCAGCGGACATATTCAACTCCAGACACGTGATGAGCGGGATGGGCAGATGATTAGCTATTTCCAGCACAGATAAAAGCGGCTAAAACAGCAGTCTGTTTCAATAAAATTTTGATAATAGGTGAGGGTACATGCTGCGTTTTGATGATTTGCAGTTGTTTGTGCGGGCGGCGGACCTAGGCAGTTTGTCGGCCGCCGCGCGCATCATGGACCTCTCGCCTGCCGTGGCGAGCGCGGCGCTCAAGCGTATCGAACAGCAACTGGGCGCGCGCTTGCTGGCGCGCTCCACCCGCAGTTTGCGCCTGACCGCCGAAGGCGAGGGCTTTTTGGAGTACGCCCGCGCCGCGCTGAGTTCGCTGGACGAAGGACGGCGCCTGTTGGCCAGCGGCCAGGACCATGTCAGCGGCGTGCTGCAACTCTCGGCGCCGTCGGATTTCGGGCGCAACCAACTGTTGCCGTGGCTCGATGAGTTTCAGCTGGAGTACCCGCAATTGAACATCCGCCTGCTGCTCGGCGACCGCATCGCCGACCTGTTCCGCCAACCGGTTGATATCGCCCTGCGCTATGGCGAGCCTGAAGATTCCAGCCTGGTCGCGCTGCCCATCGCCCCGGACAACATTCGCGTGCTGTGCGCCGCGCCCAGCTACCTGGCACAGCATGGCGAGCCCCGGCATCTTGAGCAGCTGGCGCAACACAATTGCCTGTTGTACATGCTGGGCAGCCGCGTCCACGACCACTGGGGGTTTTACGACGGCAAGCGCGAGGTCGGCCTGACGGTCAGTGGTGATCGCTTCAGTGACGATGCCGACGTGGTGCGCCGCTGGGCGGTGGCGGGTGTCGGCATCGCCTACAAGTCCTGGCTGGACGTGAGCACCGATGTGCTGGCGGGGCGTTTGCGCCTGGTGTTGCCGGAGCTGCGCGGTGAGCGTACGCCGCTCAACCTGCTGTGCGCCCACCGTGCGCAGTTGAGTAAACCGATCAATCTGCTGCGGGAAATGCTCGTGTCCCGTTGTGCGGCTTTGACCGCGCAAAGACCGGGGCTATTGAGCTCTGGGCAATAGCCTCCACAAAAGCCGGAAATTTCACTCAGATCCTGTCCCTATTCGCGCTGCCAGCCGCCGTCGAACGGGCGGTTTGCGCCCCTATACTTTGGTTCCAATCGCAGCAGACAAATGATTTACAAGGAGTGAATACATGGAAGAAGCACCTTGCATCAGTCAGATCGCCAGCTTGCTCGCTGAGCCCAAACGCACCGCCATGCTCTGGGCCTTGATGGACGGCTCAGAGAAAACCTCGGAAGAGTTGGCCACACTGGCCGGGCTGTCCGCCGCCTCGGCCAATGCGCATCTGGCGCGCCTTACCGGCAGTGGTTTGCTGCGCAGCGATGCCAAGCGTGGCAAGCGCGTGTTTCGTGTGGCGGCGGCCGATGTCTGTGCGGCTGTCGACGCATTGGCCTGTACCGCCTTGAACTGCGCCGCACGCAGTACGCCGCAGGCTTCATTGCCGGTGTCATTGGCGCCCCCGCCGTTGCGGCGCGCGCGGTTGTGCCAGGGGCACCTGGGCGGTGAGCTGGCGGCGGGGCTTTATCAGCGAATGCTGGAGGCCGGCTGGATCGACCGCTACGAACAGCGCACCGACGTGACCGTCACCGGCGCGCAGCACTTCGCGACCCTGGGCATTTTTACCCAGGCACTGTCTGCGCCGCTGGCCTGCGACTGTTTTGACTGGAGCCAGCAGCAGCCGCACCTGGGTGGTGCGTTGGGCGCCGGGTTGTTGCAGTTGTTTTTGCAGTGCGGCTGGATCAACGCGGTTAACGAGTCGCGCGCCTTGCTGGTGACAGACCAGGGGCTTACGGAAATCAACCGTCTGGCCACGGCGTAGGCGCGTGCGTCGTTCAGAGTTTCAGTCAGGTCGTATCCAGCAATAACCGGGCAAAACGATGCCGCACACTCGCCTTGGGGATTTTTCACACAGGGGGTGCGGCATGGGTATGCAAGGCTATAGCGCAGCAGAGCGGCTGGAACGGTTGCCCATCAGCGGTTACCACCGAATCATCTTTATCATCATCGCCCTGGCGTTTTTCTTCGACTCCATGGACCTGGCGATGATGACCTTTCTGTTGGGCTCGATCAAAACCGAGTTCGGGTTGAGCACGGCCCAGGCCGGGTTGCTCGCCAGTTCGAGTTTTTTCGGCATGGTGGTCGGTGCGTCGTTGTCCGGCATGTTGGCTGACCGTTTCGGGCGCAAGCCGGTGTTCCAGTGGAGCATCGTGTTGTGGGGGCTCGCCAGTTACCTGTGCTCCACGGCGCAGACGGTGGAAACGCTGACGCTGTTTCGCATCTTGCTGGGGATCGGCATGGGTATGGAATTCCCGATTGCGCAGTCGATGCTCTCGGAGCTGATTCCCGCCAAGGGCCGTGGGCGTTATATCGCCTTGATGGATGGCTTCTGGCCGCTGGGGTTTGTGGCGGCGGGTGTGCTGTCCTACTTTTTGCTGCCGGTGATTGGCTGGCGCGACATCTTCCTGGTGTTGGCGGTACCGGCCGTGTTTGTGCTGGCGATTCGGTTTTTTATCCCGGAGTCACCGCGCTGGCTGGAGCAGGCCGGGCGGCATGCAGCGGCGGATAAGGTGTTGCTCGGCATCGAGCAGAAGGTCCGCGACTCGTTGGGGCGTGCGGACCTGCCGGAGCCGATTGCCTTGCCTCGGGTTGAGAGCGTGCCGGGCACGTTTTTCTCGGCGTTCCAGCAGTTGTGGTCGGTGCAGTATCGCCAGCGCACGATGATGATCTGGAGTGTGTGGTTCTTTGCCTTGCTGGGTTTCTATGGGCTGACGTCCTGGCTGAGTGCCTTGTTGCAACAGTCGGGCTTTGCGGTGACGCAGTCGGTGTATTACACGGTGATCATTTCCCTGGGCGGGATTCCCGGCTTTTTGATGGCGGCCTGGCTGGTGGAACGCTGGGGCCGCAAACCGGTGTGTGTGGTGACATTGCTGGGCGGCGGGGCGATGGCGTTTCTGTATGGGCAGAGCGCGGTGTTTGGCGGCAACGTGGGGTTGCTGATTACCTCGGGGCTGTTGATGCAGTTCTTTCTGTTTGGCATGTGGGCGGTGTTGTACACCTACACGCCGGAGCTGTATCCCACCTCGGCGCGGGCCACCGGTTCCGGGTTCGCCTCGGCGATTGGCCGGGTTGGCTCGTTGCTGGGGCCGTTGGTGACCGGGCTGGTGTTTCCGATAACCGGGCAGGGCGGGGTATTTGCCTTGGGGGCGCTGTGTTTTGCAGTGGCGGCGCTGGTGGTGTGGGTGTTTGGGATGGAGACCAAGGGCAAGACCCTGGAAGAACTGACTGAAATCTGAAGGTTAGTGAAGGTCAGTGTGGGAGCGGGCTTGCTCGCGAAGGCGGTGGGTCAGTCAATACAGGTGTCGACTGATACACCGCCTTCGCG
>NZ_CBFHAZ010000118.1:0-19253 GCF_965653655.1 Pseudomonas onubensis
CTTGCTCGCGAAAGCGGTGTATCAGTCAATTCATCCGTCATTGACCCACCGCATTCGCGAGCAAGCCCGCTCCCACAGTTGACCGCATGCAGTTTTGAATATGAGGTCGTCTGCGGATTTGCTGGCACTGAAGAGCTGCTTTTCTGTGGGAGCTGGCTTGCCTGCGATGCAGACACCTCGGTGTATCAGGCACACCAAGTTGATGCTATCGCAGGCAAACCAGCTCCCACATTAGATATGCAGGGTTATTGAACCTTCAGCCTTGCTTGAACATTTCCATGGCCCGCTCGCGAATCTGCGCTTCAGTCAGGTCCTCCTTGCGCGTAGCCAAAAACCAAAGGTGACCGAAGGGGTCCTTCACACTCGCCGAGCGGTCGCCGTAAAACTGATCTTTTGGCTCGGACACCGAAAGGGCGCCTGCCTCAATGGCCTGTTGGTACTGCGCATCCATGTCGTTCACATACAGGTGCAAACCAACGCTGGTGTGCTCACCGGGATTGCGCAGGGCCATGTCGGCACACGGCGAGCCGAGCATGATCGCCGAGTCACCGATACGCAGTTCGGCGTGACCGACCTTGCCGTCGGGCATGTCCAGGCGCATGACCTGCTTGGCGCCAAAGGCTTTCCGGTAAAACTCAATGGCCTCAGCAGCGTTGTCGATGCCCATATACGGCGTGACGCTGTGATAACCCTCAGGGATTGGTTTAACGCTCATATCGTTCTCCTTGGATGGTGGTTGTGGAGGCACGGCCTTTTTACTATAGGCCACGTAGCGCGTGCCCTGCGGCGAGCCGACGAGGTGTTGGCCAGGCAACAGTGAACAAGCAGATTGCTGCGTTACAAGCGGGTCCGGATCCCGTTTGCCGGGCCAAACGGGCGCTTTCAGAGCCCGGCACAGAAGCTGCAATACCTCAGGCAAACCATTCGCCCGAGAGCGTTGTATGCCTGTAGTGCCCGTGTCTGCCGATTACCCGATCCACACCCCGAACGCCGAGCTGATTTGCGATGAAGCCCAGGCGATTGCCGTCGCCCACCGTGTCGCCGCCGCGCTGCTTGAGCACGCTGCCGAACGCGACCGCACCCGCCACGTGCCCGCCGACGTGGTAAACCTGTATTCCAACAGTGGCCTGTGGGGCATCAGCGTGCCGCGCGAATTTGGTGGCGCCCAGGTGTCTTACGCAGTGCTGGCCCAGGTGATCGCGATTATCTCGGCGGCCGATCCGTCGCTGGGGCAGATCCCGCAGAACCACTATTGCCTGCTCGAAGACATTCGCCTGCAAGGCACGCCGCAGCAGCAGGCGCATTTCTTTAGCCTGGCGCTGCTGGGTCATCGGTTTGCCAATGCGCTGTCGGAAACCGGCGGCAAGAACGTGCAGGACATTCGCGCCACCCTTCGCCGTGAAGGCGACGATTATGTGATCAACGGCCGCAAAGGCTATTGCACCGGCTCGCTGTACGCCCACTGGCTGGCGGTGCTGGCGTTGGATGAGCAGCAAAATGCGCAGTTGGCGTTCGTAAAACGTGGCACCGAAGGGCTGGTGGTAGTAGATGACTGGGACAGCATGGGCCAGCGCACCACCAGCAGCGGCACGGTGCTGGCAGAGAACCTGCGGGTACCGGCGTTCAATTTGTTTGCTACGCATAAATCCTACGATTCACCGACGCTGGCTGGTCCTTTTGCACAACTGACCACCGCCGCCATCGACGCCGGTATTGCCCGCGCCGCGCTGCGTGACACCGTGCACTTCGTGCAGCAATTCGCCCGACCGTGGATCGATGCCGGGGTAGAAAAAGCCAGCAAAGACCCGCTAACCATCATCCAGGTTGGCGCGCTGGATATCCGCCTGGAAGCCGCTGAAGCCTTGCTGGAACGCGCAGGTCTCGCCCTGGATGCCGCGCGCCCAGCGCCGACTGAAGACAACGTCGCCCACGCCTCCCTGGCGGTGGCGCGGGCCAAGGTGCTCACCACCGAGATCGCCATCGAAGCCAGCAACAAACTGTTTGAACTGGGCGGCACTCGTTCGACCTTGAAGACGCACAATTTCGACCGTCACTGGCGCAATGCGCGGGTGCACACCCTGCACGACCCAGTGCGCTGGAAGTACCACGTGGTGGGCAACTGGTTGCTCAATGGCACCAAGCCGCCACGTCACGACTGGTCATAACCCATGGCCGAATGGTTCAAGCACATCTACTGGGCCGACATCGGCCAGGCCTGCCTGGAAACCTTGAGCATGCTCGGCGCCGCCCTGGCGTTTACCGTGCTGCTGGGCTTGCCGCTGGGCGTGTTGCTGTTTCTGACCGGCAAGCGCCAGTTGCATGAAGCGCTGGTGGTGTATCGCCTGCTGTCGGTGGTGGTCAACGTGCTGCGTTCACTGCCGTTCATCATCTTGCTGATTGTGTTGATCCCGCTGACCACCTTGTTGGTGGGCACTTCACTGGGCGTGCCGGGCACCATCCCGCCGTTGGTGGTGGGCTGCACGCCGTTCTTTGCGCGGCTGGTGGAAACCGCGTTGCGCGAAGTCGACCGTGGGGTGGTCGAGGCCACTCAATCCATGGGTGCGAGTACCTGGCAGGTGATCCGTCACACGCTGTTGCCGGAAGCCCGAGGCGGGTTGCTGGCCGCCGTCACCGTGACCGCGATTGTGCTGGTGGACTACACCGCCATGGCCGGCGTGATCGGTGGCGGTGGCCTCGGTGACCTGGCGATTCGCTACGGCTACCAACGCTTCCAGACCGACGTGATGGTGGTCACCGTGGTGCTGTTGCTGGTGCTGGTGCAGGCATTACAGATGACCGGCGACCGTTTGGTGGCGCGTTATAGCCGCCGTTAATTTTTATAAAACTAGCTTTGGAGCCTGCATGAAAAAGTCCCTGGCCATTTTGGCCGCTGTCCTGTCGTTCAATGCGTTTGCCAATGAAACCTTGGTGGTCGGCGCCACACCCGTGCCACACGCGGAGATCCTTGAGTTCGTCAAACCGGTACTGGCCAAGGAGGGTGTGGATTTACAGATCAAAGTCTTCACTGACTTTATCCAACCCAACCAGCAACTGGCGCTGAAAAATATCGACGCCAACTACTACCAGTACCGGCCATTCCTGGATGACTACAACAAGACCCGCCACACCGATCTGGTGCCGGTGGTAGGCGTGCATATCGAGCCGTTTGGGGCGTATTCGACGCGGATCAAAAACATCTCGGAACTCAAAGACGGCGCCACCGTATCGATCCCCAACGACCCGGTCAACACCGGCCGTGCGCTGGTGCTGCTGGATGAAGCCGGGTTGATCAAACTCAAGGATCCGAGCAACACACTCAGTACCCCGCGTGATATTGCCGAGAACCCCAAGCACCTGAAAATCCGCGAACTGGAAGGCGCCTTGCTGGCGCGTTCGGTGAGCCAGGTGGACCTGGCGTTTGTGTTTGCCAACTACGCGCTGGAAGCGGGGATTGATACCAACAGTGCGTTGATTGTGGAGAAGGGCAAGTCTTTGTACGTCGAGTACCTGGTGGCGCGGCCCGACAACATCAACGACCCGCGCATTCAAAAGCTGGCCAAGGCGTTGAATTCGGATGAGGTGCGCCAGTTCATTCTCACGCGTTACAAGGGTCAGATAGCCCCCGGTTTCTAAGGCGCAACATCCAGCCAATAGGGGGCGAGGCTTGTGTGGGAGATTCTATGGTTTTGGGGAAGCCCCTAAAACCGCTTTTGGTTGGTATTCGCTCAGGTTTTTCATGAGCGAAAAAGCGATACGCGCCAGCTTGCGGCCAATGATGACCAGGGCTTGAGTCGTTTTCAGGCCTCTGGCCAGATAGCCCTCGTATAAAGGCTTCCAGGTTTTTGACCTGATGCCTGCTGACGCCGCGTTATGCAGCAACCTGCGTATCTCTGAATCTCCCTTCTTGCTCAACGAGCGGCGTCCGTTCATTTGCCCAGAGTCGGACACTCTTAGGTCCATTCCCAAGAAAGCGATGTAAGCATCAGCATTTTCAAATTCCCCTCGCTGAAACGCCATTGTCAGGGCAACCGCTGTCAGAAAACCAATGCCCTCGACGGCCTGGCAGCGCTTGACCTGATGCAAAAGCCCGGCCTCAGTAACAGCATCTAATATCCTTTTTTCAATGAGCCCCTCATGCCTATCAAGACACGCTGAAATGCTCTTTGACGAGGCTTTGAGTGATGGCTCACCCGCCCAGCTCTGGTTCAGAGCAACACGCATTTTCACCAGCGCCGCGCGTCGACGCAGCAAGCTTTGAAGCTTGGTATAAATCTTCGGCGGCGGATTCCAGACACGCAAATCAGCCTGTTCATTCTTCAAGTAACGAGCCAGCAATTGCGCATCACTGAGGTCTGTTTTGGCGCGTCCACCTGTGCCTTTGCGGTAATGGTTAAGGCGATATCCATCAATCACGTAAACTATATGGCCCATCGAGTGAGCCAAGTTGACGGTATCCAAGTGATAGATATTGGTGGCTTCAATTGCGATGGCGCTGCCCGCAGGCAAAGACTTCAGCCATGCCTTCAGCTCGTTTTTCTTGTTCGATACGATCTTTGTTTCAGCAGTTTCACTTCGATAAACGACTACTTCGGCTTTAGCGACATCCACTCCAATGATTGATTGCGAGACAGTCATTGCCATGAAAAAAGCTCCGGGTTAGGGTTAACGGGCTTGTCGGGGCTTCACCGTTGCGCTGGCTTGCTTCTATCGTCGGTCATGGCCGATGCATTCCTTATCGGCGCTTTGGTGAAGGGGCGGGGCGAAGTCTCCCACGGTCTGTACTGGTTAGAGTCAGATGCTGGCTTTTAGTCCCACCACCCCTACAAGTCTAACCATACAAGCTGGCTTGCCTGCGATACAGGCGACTCGGTCTGTCAGTCAAACCGAGGTGATGCCATCGCAGGCAAGCCAGCTCCCACATTGATTGGGTTTTCAGGTCAGGTTTCGGGGCTGGGCTCAAGTAATTGCGCGCCGGGCCCACATTCCCCCAGCTTGTCATCCTGATTACGCAACGGACACGCCTCCAGCGACAAACACCCGCAACCAATACAGCCGCTGAGTTTGTCGCGCAGCAGCATCAGCTTGTTGATGCGCTGATCCAGATCCTCGCGCCACAACGCCGACAAGCGTTCCCAATCCTGTGCAGTGGGCGTGCGCCCATCCGGCAAGGTCTGCAACGCCTCGCCAATGGTCGCCAATGGAATTCCCAAACGTTGTGCGATTTTGATCACCACCACGCGCCGCAACACATCCCGTGGGTAGCGCCGTTGGTTGCCGGCGTTGCGGTTGCTCTTGATCAACCCCTTGGACTCATAAAAGTGCAATGCCGTAACCGCCACGCCACTGCGAGCGGCGAGTTGGCCAACGGTGAGTTCCTTGGTAAGCATAAAAAACTCCAGATAAGCGCTTGACCTTGACTTAACTAGAGGTTTTACCCTGCGTGGCATCGAATCGCAAGATTCTGCCTACAGAGAGAGGGGAGTGTTCATGCAGGTATCAGAGAAAAATCGCAGCTTCACTCAGTTGATCGAGTTTCAGATCGAACCTCAGCAGCAATTTGCCCTGGTGGCCGCCTTGTCCACCCAGAGCGAACGCCTGGCCCTGGGCCATGGCGGCTTTATCAATGCCAGTGTGCAAGTCAGCGACGATGGGCGGCGGGTGCTCAATTACCTGCAATGGCGCTCGCGTGAGGACGGCGAGGCGGCGTTCAAGTGTTTTGAGCACGGCGAGGAAGACTTCTGGACGCTGATTCGCGCCCACCAGGCCACGGCGGTGACCTTCGGTTCATTTCAAGTGCTGCGCAGTTTCGAGCGCAGCCATGACAACGCACTGCACTGCCGCCTAAATGGATAAATGCAACATGCGCTCGCCCTGCACGTTTTCGCCGGGGCGGCGTTTGTTCACCGCCAGCTCGCCGATCTTGATCAGGCGTGTGCGCGTGACGTTGCGGCTCAAACCCAGCAGGTTGGCGGTGTGTACCTGGTTGTAATGGCTGAAACGGTAAGCGGCGCGCAATAGCGCGTCTTCGACCTTTTCATGCAGGGCGCCGGCCTGTTCTTCGAAGAGCTTTTGAAAGGCGCGGGCCAGTAAGGCTTCGGCGCTGTTGTCGGTGCCGTGCTGGCTGTCGTCCTGGCGTTCGATGCGCATGTTCGACAGGCGCAGATCATCACGCTCGATCACGCCATTACGGCAGATCAGCAACGTGTGGTGAATCACGTTTTCCAGCTCGCGGATATTGCCCGGCCAGCTGTAGCTTTTGAGCTTGTGCTCGGCCTCACGGCTGATGGTGATCGGGCCGTAGCCCAGGCGCTGGCTATAGGCTTCGATAAAGTGCCGGGTCAGCGGCAGGATATCGCCGGGGCGCTCGCGCAGTGGGCTGAGTTCCAGGCTGACCACATCCAGGCGGTAGTAGAGGTCTTCGCGAAAGTGCCCCGCGTTGATGGCTTTTTCCAGCTGCACGTTGGTGGCCGCCAGCACGCGCACATCGATCGCAATGCTCTTGCGCGAACCCAGGCGCACGACTTCGCGTTCCTGTAGTACTCGCAACAATTTGACCTGGATCGCCATCGGCAAATCGCCGATCTCATCGAGGAACAAAGTGCCGCCGTCGGCCTCTTCGAACCAGCCGGCCTTGGCGCTGAGGGCGCCGGTAAACGCGCCTTTTTCATGCCCGAACAATTCGGCTTCTACCAGCGATTCGGAAAACGCGCCGCAGTTGACCGCCACAAATGGCCGGTTGCGCCGCGCACTGAGGTTGTGAATATGGCGCGCCACCAGCTCTTTGCCGGTGCCGGTCTCGCCGATGATCAGCACACTGGCTTCGCTGGGCGCCACTTGCTGGATATGGTCGAGCAACGCCTGGGATTTGGGGTCTTCGAAGACCTGGGCCGTGGCGCGAATCGAGGTCGCGAGGGCGGGCGAGGGCGGTAGGGTTAATAGCTGCATGGGCACCTCTCTCAGGAGTAGAACGTCGGGATCGGCAGGGACTGGTTCAACGCCCAGTCCCCCAGTTCGTGGAGTTTGTAATCCACCGGGTCGTGCAGGGTTTGCGTGCGCAAGTTGCGCCAGTGGCGGTCCAGGCGCAGCGAGGCATGGGTCGAGCGCGCGCCGGTGACTTCAAACAGGCGGCTGCACAGGTCCAGGCCTTGGCGGGTGGCGGCGACTTTGGCAGTGGCGATGGCAATGGCCAGATCGCCGCGTTGCTGTTCGCTAAGGCTGGCACCTTTGGCCCAGGCCTGGTCGAGCAATTCGCCAGCGCGTTCGACCAACAGGCGCACGCCTTCCAGGGCCACCCAGAATTCGCCGTAATGGTGCAGTACGTAAGGGTCCTGGCGCACATCGCCAGTCGTGGATTTGTGCCACGCACGGGTTTCAGTGCGGGTGTAGTTGCGCGCTTCCTCGAAGGCGCCTTCGGCAATCCCGAGAAACATATACGTGAACGTCAACTGAGCGATCAGCGGGCGCAGGCAGGCGAAGGGCGTGCTCAGTGGGCCGGGATCGAGCAGCAGTTCCGACTCTTCGACGCGCACCCGTTCAAAGCTGGCGCTGCCGCTGTCGGTCTGGCGCTGGCCGATGTTGTTCCAGTCGTTATGCAAGGTAATGCCGCTGCGCCCGCTGGGAATCGCGGCGATCAGCAGCTTGCCGCCGGCGCTTTCATCCACGGCCGAGGCGATGAGCATTTCCGAATCGCTGGCGCCGGAGCAGAAACTCTTCTTGCCGGAAAATTCGCGCCAGCCGCCGAAATCCTTGACCAGCGTGCGCGTGTCCAGCGGGTTGAGGGCATTGCCCCAGAACCAGTTTTTGCGCGCGGTTTGTTCGAACCACGGCTGCCATTGGTCCGGGCGCGCAAACAGGCGCACGGTGGCGAGCATCAGGTGGTGAAAGCCGAAGACATGGGCGATTGAGCTGTCGACCTTGGCGAACTCGCGCACGATGCCCAGGGTTTCACTCCAGCGCGCACCGAGGCCGCCGTATTGCGTGGGGATGCTCAGGGCCAGCAGGCCGCTTTGGCGCAACGCATCACGTTCGGCCTTGGGCGTGCCGCCGCGCTCATCGCGTTCAACGGCGGTGAGGGCAAATTCGGCGGCCAGCAGTTTGGCGGTCTGCAAGGGTGAAGGCAGGACGCTGTGGGGGTTGGCTGTCACACGGGGTTCCTCAATTTTTTGTCTGGCAACGATGGCACGGTGGGTGATTACCTGTGGCGAGGGAGCTTGCTCCCGTTCGGCTGCGCAGCAGTCGCCGGCTTTTGGCTGCGCTTCGCACCCCAGCGGGAGCAAGCTCCCTCGCCACAACAAGCGCGTTCCCACCTGAAGCCGAACTCGGTGCACTCAGGCTTTCGTGTTCGGCAGCACATCATTGGCAATCATTTCGCCAAACGGCCCCGTGAGGTTGGTGATGCCACGTCCGGCGAGGCTGGCGTAAGGCTCCGGCAACAACGGGAACACCAGTTCGGCAAAGCGATAGGCTTCTTCCAGGTGCGGGTAGCCGGAGAAGATAAAACTCTCGATGCCAAGGTCAGCGTATTCCTGGATGCGCTCGGCCACTTGCTGCGGGTTGCCCACCAATGCGGTGCCGGCACCGCCGCGTACCAGACCGACGCCAGCCCACAGGTTGGGGGCGATTTCCAGGTTGTCGCGGCGCCCGTCATGCAAAGCCGCCATGCGCCGCTGGCCTTCGGAATCAAAGCGCGAGAAAGATTTTTGCGCGGCGGCGATGGTTTCATCGCTGATGTGTTCGATCAGTCTGTCGGCGGCTTTCCAGGCGTCTTCTTCGGTTTCGCGCACGATCACATGCAGGCGAATGCCGAACTTGACCGTGCGCCCATGGCGCGCTGCGCGTTCACGCACGTCGGCAAGTTTTTGCGCAACGGCGGCAGGCGGCTCACCCCAGGTCAGGTACACGTCGACCTGTTCGGCGGCCAGGTCGTGGGCAGCATCGGAAGAACCGCCGAAGTACAGCGGCGGATACGGCTTCTGCACCGGCGGGTAAAGGGCCTTGGCGTTCTGCACACGCAGGTGTTTGCCTTCAAAATCCACCGACTCGCCCTGCAACACGCGGCGCCAGATCTGCAGGAATTCGTCGGAAACCTCGTAGCGTTCACTGTGGTCGAGGAAGCTGCCGTCGCCACGGTTCTCGTCGGGGTCGCCTCCGGTGACCACGTTGATCAGCAATCGGCCGTTGGACAGGCGGTCCAGGGTCGCGGCCATACGCGCCGACACCGTGGGCGAGATGATCCCCGGGCGAATCGCCACCAGGTAACGCAGGCGCTCGGTCAGCGGCACCAGCGCCGAGGCAATTACCCAGGAATCTTCACACGAGCGCCCGGTAGGAATCAGCACACCGAAGTAACCGAGGCTGTCAGCCGCTTGCGCCACCTGCTTTAGATAATTGAGGGTGACCGGGCGCGCACCTTGGGTGGTGCCGAGGAAATGGCCGTCGCCATGCGTGGGCAGAAACCAGAAAACATCCATGACAAATCCTTAAGCGATTTTCAGCAGAGAAGGGGAGTGCGCGGCAAACAGCGGCGCTGCGCGTTCTGCGGCCAGTTGAATGCGGGCTTTTAATAACTCGCTGGTTATTTGGTAGTCGGTGAAGTCGGCTTCGGTGGCGTACACGCCGATCGGCAGAGTCAAGGCCTGGAAGAAGCTGAACAGCGGCCGCAACTGGTGATCGAGGACCAACGCATGGCGCTCGCTGCCGCCGGTGGCCGCGAGCAGCACCGGAGTGTTGATCAAAGCGTTGAGGCCAACCAGGTCAAACAGGTGCTTGAGCAGGCCAGGATAAGAGCCGCGATACACCGGTGCGGCGACGATCAGCAGGTCGGCCTGTTCAATGGCCAACAGTTGCGTTTCAACCTCGGCCGGCAGTTCATCGCGTGAGAGCGCGCCGCCCAAGGGCCGGGCAATGTCACCCAACTCGATCAGGGTGGTCTGGATCGGCAGCAACGTGGCCAGTTCGGCCAGCACGGCTTGGGTCAATACCAAAGTGCGCGATGGGCGCCAGGTTCCGCCGCAGAGGGCAACGACATTCAGGGGACGGGTCATGAACAGTTCCTTTTTCAACAGTGGTTGATAGCAGGTGAAGTGGAACGTGTTGAGCAAGAGCTGTACCAAGGGCTGCAAGCCTTGATTGGTGTGGGCTGCAGAGGTCCTGCTGAAAAAGGTGCTGTTGCCTGACTGCGGTTTTGTTGAATGGCTGTTGCCTGGGCAACAGTTGCGTGGCGAACAGTGTCGGTTCGCAATAGCGCTATTTATAGAAGGTTAGGTTTATTCCGTAAACGAACTGATTTCCATATTTATAGATCGTAAATGAATATGAATGGCTCGCTATCGAAGGTGCCGCAACGGTTGATAGCGACTATCACGGGGGATGATTTTTCACTGCGCAAGGGCGGGAGTAGCCTGTGTTCATTGACTACACACCTCCTTCGCAGGGCCTTCACCATGAACCACTTCCTGGCTGTTTCCTTAATAGTTGTAAGCGCTGTCCTTGCCGGATGTGCGACCCACCCGTCACCGGAGTCGCGTCCTTATACCGCCGAAGAAACCAAGCAATTGGCCCTTGAAGCCTTGAGCCGTCGCGGCCTGTCGTTTGATGAATATCAACAGCAGCGCGCCGCGCTGACCGGCCAGCCACACAAGCCATTCGGCTTTGACCACCAGGGCGAAATGAACGCCGAACGCAGCGTGGTGATGCACGGTCGCCCCAGTTGAGCCGTCGCCAAGTGGCAAAAAGCCCGAGGATTCCCTTAAGGAACCTCGGGCTTTTTGTTTGCCAATGGGATACTTCAGCCTGTTAAGCTGAATTTCAGGAGCGTTCCTACGCACATTTACATAAAGTGGTCCTTCTTTTATGGCATCCGACGGGTTAAACCTGACGACCTCTGTTCCGGTCGATGCCACCCGAGGCGCTGTCCTGGGGAACACGCTCTGCGAGTCTTAATGTCATGAATAAACGTCCGTTGTATTTCGACTACGCCGCCACCACGCCGGTGGATGAGCGGGTCATTCAAGTGATGGTCGAGTGTCTGGGCTTCAATGCCAACTTCGGCAACCCTGCGTCCAGCTCCCATGCGTTTGGCCAGGCGGCCCGGCACACGGTCGAGCAGGCGCGGCGCCAGGTGGCCGAGCTGGTCGGTGCCCAGCCCGAGCAAATCGTCTGGACCTCCGGTGCCACAGAATCCAACAACCTGGCGATCAAGGGCGTGGCCCAGGCGCGAGGTGTGGCAGGTGGGCATATCATCACCAGCCAGATCGAACACAAGGCTACGCTGGACACGGCGCGGCAGTTGCAGGAAGCCGGCGTGGCCGTCACTTACCTGGTGCCGGACGCTGAAGGCTTGATCAGCGCCGAGTCAGTCAGTGAGGCGTTGCGCGAAGATACGTTCCTGGTGTCGCTGATGTTGGTGAACAACGAGCTGGGCACCCTCAATGACATCCAAGCCATTGGCACGCGGGTGCGTGAACACGGTGCGCTGCTGCATGTGGATGCGGCGCAGGGAGCGGGCAAGGTCGCGATCGACCTGGCTGAATGGCCGGTGGACCTGATGTCTTTTTCTGCGCACAAGCTGTACGGCCCCAAGGGCATTGGCGCGCTGTATGTGGGCCCGCGCGCGCAGCAGAAGGTGCTGGCGCAGATTCACGGCGGCGGCCACGAAGGTGGGTTGCGCTCCGGCACCCTGGCGACTCACCAGATTGCCGGCATGGGCACTGCCTTCGCCTTGGCGGCGCAGTCCTTTGCTGAAGAAAAAGCCGCCATCGTCGCGTTGCGTCAGCGCCTGCTCGATCAGTTGGAAACGCTTGCCGGCGTGCGCCTCAATGGCAGCGCCACCCAGCGTATTCCCCATACACTGAGCCTCACGTTCACAGAGGGCGAATTCAATTCCGCCGCACTGAGCGCAGGCATCGCGTTTTCGGCCACCTCGGCGTGCAATTCGGCGAGCAATGCGCCTTCCCACGTGCTTCTGGCTTTGGGCCATGATGCCCGCAGCGCCGGTCGGACTATTCGCTTGAGCCTGGGCCGGTTTACCACCGAGCAGGATATCGACGCGGCCGTGCAGTTGATCAAGGCCGCACTCGCCAGTGCGCCGGCGTTCTGGTCGGTCTGATTTTTCAGTCACAACACATAACAATTATGAGTGGTTAGCAGGAGACATGATGAGTACGCAGCCTTTGACCCATGGAACGGTTCCCCAGCGCCTGGCGCATACCCGCGAACTGATGCGCCGCGAGGGCATCCATGCCCTGCTGGTGCCGTCGGCCGACCCGCATCTGTCCGAGTACTTGCCGGGTTACTGGCAGGGGCGGCAATGGCTGTCGGGGTTTTATGGCTCGGTGGGCACGCTGATTGTGACCGCGAATTTTGCCGGCGTGTGGGCCGACAGCCGTTACTGGGAGCAGGCCACCAAGGAACTCAAGGGCAGCGGCATCGAACTGGTGAAACTGCAGCCAGGCCAACCCGGCCCGCTGGAATGGCTGGCGGAGCAAACCCCGGAGGGCGGCGTGGTCGCAGTGGACGGCGCAGTGATGGCCGTGGCCTCGGCGCGTACCCTGGGCGGCAAGCTGGCCGAGCGCGGCGCTCGCCTGCGTACCGATATCGACCTGTTGAATGAAGTCTGGCAAGACCGCCCGGCCTTGCCGAACCAGCCGATCTACCCACACCTGCCGCCGCAGGCGACTGTCAGCCGTGGCGATAAACTCGCCGCCCTGCGTGCCAGCTTGAAAGAGAAGGGTGCCGATTGGCATTTCATCGCGACCCTGGATGACATCGCCTGGTTGTTCAACCTGCGCGGCGGTGATGTGTCGTTCAACCCGGTGTTCGTGTCGTTTGCCTTGATCAATCAACAGCAGGCCACGCTGTTTGTGGCGCTGAGCAAGGTCGATGCCGAGCTGCGCGCGGTACTGGAGCGAGACGGCGTGACCTTGCGCGACTACAGCGAAGTGGCGGATGCGCTGCGTGCAGTACCGGCGGGTGTCAGCCTGCAAGTTGATCCGGCACGCGTCACCACTGGTTTGCTGGAAAACCTCGATGCCGGTGTCAAGCTGGTCGAGGGCTTGAACCCGACCACGCTGGCCAAGTCGCGCAAAAGCCTGGCGGACGCCGAACATATCCGCCAAGCCATGGAGCAGGACGGCGCGGCGCTGTGCGAATTCTTCGCCTGGCTGGACAGTGCATTGGGCCGTGAGCGCATCACCGAACTGACCATCGACGAACATTTGACCGCTGCACGTACCCGTCGCCCCGATTATGTGTCGCTGAGTTTCAACACCATCGCGGCGTTCAACGCCAATGGTGCGATGCCGCATTACCACGCCACCGAAGAAGAGCATGCGTTGATCGAAGGCGATGGCCTGTTGCTGATCGACTCCGGCGGCCAGTACCTGGGCGGCACCACGGATATCACGCGGATGGTGCCGATCGGCACGCCGAGTGACGAGCAGAAGCGTGACTGCACGCGCGTGCTCAAGGGTGTGATTGCCCTGTCCCGTGCGCATTTCCCCAAGGGCATTCTCTCGCCATTGCTGGACGCCATTGCCCGTGCGCCGATCTGGGCCGAAGGCGTGGACTACGGCCACGGTACAGGTCACGGCGTAGGCTATTTCCTGAATGTGCACGAAGGCCCGCAAGTGATCGCCTACCAGGCTGCCGCGGCACCGCAGACCGCGATGCAGCCGGGGATGATCACTTCGATTGAGCCAGGTACCTATCGCCCGGGTCGCTGGGGTGTGCGCATCGAGAACCTGGTGTTGAACCGCGAAGCGGGCAAAACCGAGTTTGGCGAGTTCCTCAAGTTTGAAACCCTGACCCTGTGCCCGATCGACACCCGTTGCCTGCAGCCGTCATTGCTGACGGCGGATGAGCGCGAATGGTTTAACGCTTATCACGCCGAGGTGCGTGAACGCCTGAGCCCGCTGCTCAGTGGTGCAGCCTTGGAATGGCTGCAGGTGCGTACCGCCGCTATCTGATCGGTTGCAGTTCAGGGGCTCTGGCCAGGGCGTCGGCGAGGTAGTCGACGAACGCCTTGACCCTGGCTGACTGGCGCCGATTGGGCGCCGACACCGCATGGATCGGCAGCGATTGCGGGGTGTAATCCTTTAACAGTGCAACCACGCGACCGGCTTTGAGGTCATCGGCAAACAGCCATAGGGGCGACAGCGCAATGCCAAGCCCCGTCAACACCATCTCCCGCACCGCCTCAGAGTTATTGCTCTGGGCGTTGCCGGTGATGCGCACCGTGTGGCGCTTGGCGTCCTTTTCGTAAATCCACTGGTTCTGGCTGCTCAGCAAGTTGAAGAGCAGGCAGTTGTGCTGCGTGAGATCTTGCGGGGTGTGTGGGGCGCAGTGCCTGGCAATGTAGGCAGGGCTCGCCACAGTAACGCGGTGGGTGGTGCCGATCTGTCGCGCAATCAGGCCGCTGTCGGGTAATTCGCCGATACGCAACGTCACATCCAGGCCTTCGCTGACCAGGTCCTGAAGGTGGTCGTTGAGTTGCAGATCAATGTGCACGTCCGGGTACTGTTGCAGGAAGCCGTGCAAACGCGAGGCGATGTGCAGGCGCCCAAAGCTGACTGACGAGCCTATGCGCAGTGGGCCGGCGATGGTTTCCTTGCCCATCTGGAAACTGTGTTCCGCGGCATCGACGGCCGCCAGGATTTCGCGGCAATGGCTGTAGTAGCGTTGACCTTCGTCTGTCAGTGACAAGTGCCGAGTGCTGCGGGCAATCAGCTTGCCGCCCAATTCGGTTTCCAGCGCACGCAGCACTTTGCTGATGGTTGGCTGGGTGGTTTGCATCTCTCGGGCGACGGCGGAAAAGCTACCGCGTTCGATGACCCGTACGAAGATTGCCATTGCGTTGAGCTTGTCCATCGGTTGCCTCATTCATGCCAAATGCGCATGGGCACTATAGCTTTTTAGCGTCTTATCGGCATGAGTGCGGCGGCGGATCATGGTTTTATCAACCCACCCACCGAGATCGCCGATATGACTGACATGCACGCTTTGGTAGTAGACGCCGCAGACGCGCCGTTCCGTTTGGCCACGATCCCCAAGCCTGTGGCGGGCGCCGGGCAGGTGCTGGTGCGGGTCAAGGCCAGTGGCCTTAACCCGTTGGACGCGAAAATCCGCGCGGGCCAGGCAGCCCATGCCCAGCAACCTTTACCTGCCGTTATTGGTATGGACCTGGCGGGCACCGTTGAGGCCGTCGGCCCGTTGGCGGGCGATTGGCAAGTGGGTGATGACGTTTATGCGCTCGGGGCTGGGATCGGCGGTATTCAGGGGACGTTAGCTGAATATGTGGTGGTTGATGCGCGCCTGCTGGCGCGAAAACCTGAACGTTTGAGCATGCGCGAAGCGGCGGTGTTGCCGTTGGTATTGATCACTGCCTGGGAGGGGCTGGTGGACCGTGCGCGGGTGGGCGTGGGGCACACGGTGTTGATCCAGGGTGGCGCCGGCGGTGTAGGGCATGTCGCAGTGCAATTGGCGATTGCCTACGGCGCGCGGGTGTACGCGACCGGCTCGGCGCGGCACCGCGCAACCATTGAAGGTTTGGGCGCCACGTTTATCGACTATCAGCAGCATACGGTCGAAGAGTATGTGGCGTTGCACACGGCGGGTGAGGGTTTCGACATTGTGTATGACACCGTTGGCGGCGCGACGCTGGATGCGTCTTTCCGGGCCGCCAAGGTGTATCACGGGCATGTAGTGAGCTGCCTGGGCTGGGGGCAACATAGCCTGGCGCCTTTGTCATTTCGCGGGGCGACCTATTCCGGGGTGTTCACATTGTTGCCGTTGTTGACGGGCAAGGGGCGTGAGCACCACGGGCGGATACTCTCTGACGCCGCCTGTTTGATCGATGCCGGCAAACTCACGCCGATCATGGACCCGCGGCGCTTTGACCGGCATACGGTAAACGCAGCTTACGATTTGCTCGCAAGCGGCGCTCAGGGGCGCTTGGCAATCGAGTTTTAGCGTAGCGCTTCGCGCACAAACTCCAGACGGTCCTGACCGAAGAACAGCTCATTACCTACAAACATACTGGGTGCACCGAATACCCCGCGCTGCACAGCCTGTTCGGTTTTGTCCTTGAGGGCGGCTTTTACCTTTTCATCATTGGCCAGGTTCAGGACTTCCTCTGGGTCGAAACCGGCGTCACTCAGCACGCAGGCCACAACGACGGGATCGCCCAAGTGGCGACCTTCAACCCAGAGGGCGCGAAACAGGCAATCGATGAAGGCCTGGAAGCGCTCGGGTTCGCGTATCTGGATACCCATGACGGCGCGCATCAGCATCAGGGTGTTGATGGGGAAGTGCGGGTTGAATTTGAGCGGTACGTTGTAGCGTTTGGCGTAGCGCGCCAAGTCATTAAACATGTAACGCCCTTTGGCGGGCACAGTGATGGGCGAAGCGTTGCCGGTCGCTTTGAACACACCACCCAGCAGCATGGGTTGATACACCAGTTGCGCACCGGTCTCGGCACATAGCGCTGGCAATTGTGTATAGGCCAGGTAAGTGGCCGGGCTGCCGAGGTCGAAAAAGAATTCCAGGGTTTTACTCATGGTCGATTCTCACTGCTTATTGTTGTTCTTGATTAGGGGCGGCGTGTTTACCAGGGTTCATTCCAGGGACGCAGGTCCAGTTCGAAGGTCCAGGCGTCGCGTGGTTGGCTGTGCAGGTACCAATAGTTGTCGGCGATGTGTTCTGGGTTGAGGATGCCGTCCTGGTCTTTCTGCGCGTATTTTTGCGGAAAGTTATCTCGAATAAAGTCAGTGTCGATGGCGCCATCGACTACCACGTGGGCCACATGGATGTTCCGCGGGCCTAATTCCCGCGCCATGCTTTGCGCGAGCGCCCGGATGCCGTGTTTGGCGCCGGCGAATGCGGCAAACCCTGCACCGCCGCGCAACCCGGCAGTGGCACCGGTGAACAAGATAGTGCCGCGTTCGCGGGTGACCATGCGTTTGGCGACTTCGCGAGCGTTCAGGAACCCGGAGAAGCAAGCCATCTCCCAGATTTTGAAGTATTTGCGCGCGGTTTCTTCGAGGATGCTGCACGGCACATTGGCGCCGATATTGAAGACGAAGGCTTCAATGGGGCCCAATTCGGTCTCTATCTGTTCAACCAGCGCGATCACGTCGTCTTCTTTACGCGCATCACAGGCAAAACCGTGGGCTTGGCCGCCCGCTGCCTGGATGCTGTCGACCAAGGGCTGCAGTTTATCGGCACTGCGACGGGTGACGCAGGCTACATAGCCTTCGCGGGCAAAGCGTCGGGCAATGGCGCCACCGGTTGCATCACCGGCACCAACCACCAATACGATTTTCTTGTTGGGTGTCATGGTAACTCCGTTGCTCGAATGTCGAGCAGGAGTGTAGTCGCAGCAGGGCGAAGGGTAGGTCAAGAAGGAGGAGCAGCCGGAAGTGGACTGCTCGGGCGATCATTTACAGATGACGATCATGCTGCGGCTGGTGTAGCCGGCAGGGTTGATGCCGAAAGGATAGTCCCCAGGCTCCTCGGAATTGTCACCGGATTTGGCGATAACCCGGTAGCCCTTGGCGCCGCATGAGTTGGCTGCACTGGTGTAGCACTGGTCCCAGGAGGAGGACAGGCCGGAACAGTTGATGTGCATGCCTTTTTTGCCCCGTTTCACTTCTGTCTTGGTGGTCGCAGCACAGCCAGCAATGCCCACGACCAGTAACAGTATCAAAATTCGTTTCATTACTATCCTTATAGCCGCGTCGCAAAAAGGCTCGATGCAGGCTTTACTCGCTCTCGATTGTTGCGTTCAGCAGTCCCTGTCGAAATTCTCCATGAAAGACATTCGTTTACGGCCTAAACATGGCCTAAATGAGCGGCAAATACCAGAGCTACCTGCGATCAGAATTAATCGGCTGGCACCAACGGTTTGGATTCATTGCGCATCGTCAGTGTGGCACCGACGGAGGCGAATATAATGCAGGTGATCGCCAGCCATTGCGCGAGGGACAAGTGCTCTTGCAGGAAGAACAGACCGGAGAGGGCGCCGAACGCCGGCTCAATGCTCATCAAGGTGCCGAAGGTGCGAGCAGGCAGGCGAGTGAGCGCGACCATTTCCAGGGTATAGGGCAAAGCGGTCGACAGGATGGCGACACCGATGGCAACGGGAATCAGCGAGGGCGTCAGCAGTGCGGCGCCGGCATGGACGATGCCGATCGGGGCCACGAACAACGCGGCGATCATCACGCCCAGGGCGGCGGTTTGCACGCCGTTGTCGTTGCCGGCTTTTTGGCCAAACAGGATGTAGAGCGCCCAGCACACGCCGGCACCCAGTGCGTAGGCGGCTCCGGTCAGGTCGATGCCACTGCTGGTTTCTCCGGTGGGGATCAATAGCAGCAGGCCCGCGATCGCGAGGCCGATCCATACAAAGTCCACCGCCCGGCGCGATGCATAGATAGCCACGGCGAGCGGGCCGGTGAATTCCAGTGCTACCGCGATGCCCAGAGGCACTGTGCGCAGTGACATATAGAAGAGGAAGTTCATGCCGCCCAGTGCCATGCCATACACGATGACAGTGCGCAGGGACCTGGCCGTGAGCTTGGCGCGCCATGGGCGTAATAGCAGCAGCATGATCACGCTGGCGAAAATCAGGCGCAGGGTGGTAGTGCCCTGTGCGCCGACGATGGGGAACATGCTCTTGGCCAGCGAGGCGCCGGACTGGATGGAGGCCATGGCGATCAACAGCAGGCCGACCGGAAACAATGCCGAGGTCAGGCTGCGAGGTGGAGTGTTCATTGGGGCGGATGTCCGAAGTCATGGTAAAGAAGCAGAACGCCTATGATGCTTAACTGCCGGGATTTGAGCAATATATTGCTCAGTTCTGGTTGCTATGCACTTTATATTGAAGGAAACGGGGCTTTTGGGCCTGTTTGATAGAAAATCTAAATTAAGTGTTGACGGGGGTTTATATTTGTCTATAATTCGCCCCACTTCCGGCGCAGTCGAAACGGAAAACTCCTTGGTAAACAAAGAGTTATGAAGTTTTCGGCAGCAGGTTGCTTCAGTTCATCGAAGCCAAAAGGGAGTTGAAAAAGAGGTGTTGACAGCAGCGTGTAACGCTGTAGAATTCGCCTCCCGCTGACGAGAGATCGTAAGCGCAAGTGGTTGAAGTTGTTGAAGAATTCTTCGAAAGCTTCTGAAAATAATCACTTGACAGCAAATGAGGCTGCTGTAGAATGCGCGCCTCGGTTGAGACGAAAGATCTTAACCAACCGCTCTTTAAC
>NZ_CBFHAZ010000119.1:0-19183 GCF_965653655.1 Pseudomonas onubensis
TTGTGGGAGCGGGCTTGCTCTTGCTCGCGAAGGCGGTGTGTCAGTCACCCGATGCATTAACTGATACGCCGCCTTCGCGAGCAAGCCCGCTCCCACATTTTGATTGGGTTTGCAGATTTTGGGCAATGTCAGCCAGAGGCTACCTTAACTTGCGTGCTTGCCTAC
Source organism: Pseudomonas onubensis (assembly GCF_965653655.1). Taxonomy (NCBI): domain Bacteria; kingdom Pseudomonadati; phylum Pseudomonadota; class Gammaproteobacteria; order Pseudomonadales; family Pseudomonadaceae; genus Pseudomonas; species Pseudomonas onubensis. Next base: position 166 of record NZ_CBFHAZ010000119.1, read on the forward strand.
AGGTGCGCCAGAATCCGCCGGCTTGTACGGCTGGCTTGTCGTCTCTAAGGTTGCTCGGTCGCTGCTCATCAGCGATCGGGTTTAGTAGCCTGAGGGTTAAGTTAAGTCGTACCACTCCGACCTTTATGGCGGCTGTGCGTAGGGCACCTTCGGGTGCGCCGGCTTTTGCTTAACTTCCCCGGTCTACTAACCTGCGCATAGCTGCCACCCTATCGTTTAGTAGCGAGTCGATGGCGGCCTCATTCGAGGAAGTTAAGACATGTTCAAGGCAACCCCAAATCCACCGCCATCCGTTATCACCATCGACCCCGACAGTGACGACGAATCCCTGCTGGTCAACAGCTTCGAAGCCTTTACCTCGGTCAGCACCTTGTTGCTTGATTTGTCCGAGGCGCTGGAAGGCAAGCACCGCGATACCGTCCTGGCGATTCACCAGCTCAGTGCCCTCGGCACCTTGATGGTGGGCAAACTGCTCGACCGCCACGCCCCGGCTCGCTAAACGCCAGGCAAAAAAAAGACCTCCCGAAGGAGGTCTTTTTCGTTACGCCGCGTTAAGCAGCGCTACCGGATCAGCAGCTGTAGTACAGCTCGTATTCCAGTGGGTGTACGAAGGTGCGTACTTTGATTTCTTCTTCGCTTTTCAGCTCGATGTAGGCATCGATGAAGTCGTCGCTGAATACGCCGCCTTTGGTCAGGAACGCACGGCCCTTGTCCAGCTCTTCCAGGGCTTCTTTCAGGCTGCCGCACACTTGTGGGATCTCTTTGGCCTCTTCAGGCGGCAGGTCGTACAAGTTTTTGTCGGCGGCGTCGCCTGGGTGGATCTTGTTCTGGATACCGTCCAGGCCAGCCATTACCAGTGCAGCGAAGGCCAGGTATGGGTTGGCTGCCGGGTCCGGGAAGCGAGCTTCGATACGGCGAGCGCGAGGGCTGGACACGTAAGGAATACGGATCGAAGCGGAACGGTTACGCGCCGAGTAGGCCAGCATTACCGGTGCTTCGAAACCTGGGACCAGACGCTTGTAGGAGTTGGTCGACGGGTTGGTGAAGCCGTTCAGGGCCTTACCGTGCTTGATGATACCGCCGATGAAGTACAGGGCAGTGTCGGACAGGCCGGCATAACCTTCGCCAGCGAAGGTGTTCTTGCCATCTTTGGCGATGGACAGGTGAACGTGCATACCCGAACCGTTATCGCCGTACAGTGGCTTAGGCATGAAGGTAGCGGTACGGCCGTAGGCATCCGCCACGTTGTGTACGCAGTACTTCAGGGTCTGAACTTCGTCAGCCTTGGCCACCAGGGTGTTGAACTTCACGCCGATTTCGTTCTGGCCGGCAGTCGCCACTTCGTGGTGGTGAACTTCGATGACCAGGCCCATTTCTTCCATGGCGTTGCACATGGAGGTACGGATTTCGTGGTCGTGGTCGAACGGCGGAACCGGGAAGTAACCACCTTTGACGCCTGGACGGTGGCCTTTGTTGCCGCCTTCGATGTCCTGGTCGGACATCCAGGAACCTTGTTCGGAGAAGATTTTGAACATGGAGCCGGAGATGTCGGACTTGAACTTGACCGAATCAAAGATGAAGAATTCTGGCTCCGGGCCTACGAATACGGTGTCGCCGATACCGGTCGACTTCAGGTATTCCTCGGCACGCTTGGCGATCGCACGTGGGTCGCGGTCGTAGCCTTGCATGGTCGAAGGCTCGATCACGTCGCAGACGATGATCAGCGTTGGGTCTTCGGTGAACGGGTCGAGTACGGCAGTGCTGTCGTCCGGCATCAGGATCATGTCGGAAGCTTCGATGCCTTTCCAACCGGCAATGGAGGAACCGTCGAACATTTTGCCTTCTTCGAAGAAAGCATCATCCAGCGCGTCGCGAGCCGGCATGGTCACGTGGTGCTGAGTACCTTTAGTGTCCGTGAAGCGCAGATCAATCCATTTAACGTCATGATCTTTGATGAGTTGAACCGACTTCGACATGGTGTCCTCCGGGTGGCTTCGGGCTGGGGTAGTGGAGTTAGCCCTTAGAATTTGGGTGATGCCGGCGCGAATACTCGACCAAGGCAACCTGCCTCACAAGAGAGCAAATTGCATGCCAGTGCGCCAACATGGCCGTTTTGCTTCAAAATGGCCCCTATAACGGTGCAATCCGCTTAAGCGGAATAAATAACGCACTGCAATGTAGCGTTAATTTGCGCAAATGACCCGTTTTGGTGCGTTGGATCTGTGATGCATATTAACTGGTTAAACCTTGAGCGATTTCCGCTATAATCCGCGCCCCCCTTTTTCAGCAGGCCCGGCGCGCGCTGTTTCCATGAAATTAATCGTAAAAGTCTTCCCCGAGATCACCATCAAGAGCCGACCGGTACGGACGCGTTTCATCCGTCAGTTGGCCAAGAACATCCGTGCCGTGCTCCGCGATCTGGACCCGGCTGTGGTGGTGAACGGCGTGTGGGACAATCTCGAGCTGGAAACCCGTATTACCGACGCCAAAGCCTTGAAGGACATGACCGAGCGCCTGAGCTGCATGCCGGGCATCGCGCATTTCCTGCAGGTGGATGAGTACCCGTTGGGCGACTTCGACGACATCACCGAAAAGTGCAAACAGCACTACGGCGAGTCGCTGGAAGGCAAGATCTTTTCGGTGCGCTGCAAGCGTGCCGGCAAGCACACCTTCAGCTCCATGGATGTAGAGAAATACGTCGGCAGCAAGCTGCGTCGCGAGTGCGGCGCAGCCGGAATTTCCCTCAAAGCGCCGCAAATTGAAGTGCGCATGGAAATTCGCGACCAACGGTTGTTTGTGATCCACAGCCAGCACAACAGCATCGGCGGCTACCCGCTGGGCGCACTGGAACAGACCCTGGTACTCATGTCCGGCGGTTTCGATTCCACGGTGGCGGCCTACCAGATCATGCGCCGCGGCCTGATGAGCCACTTCTGCTTCTTTAACCTGGGCGGGCGTGCACACGAATTGGGCGTGATGGAAGTCGCGCACTTTATCTGGAAGAAGTACGGCAGCTCCCAACGCGTGCTATTTGTAAGCGTGCCGTTCGAGGAAGTGCTGGGTGAAATTCTCGGCAAAGTCGATAACAGTCATATGGGCGTGGTATTGAAGCGTATGATGTTGCGCGCTGCGTCCCGAATCGCCGATCAGTTGCAGATCGACGCGTTGGTGACCGGTGAAGCGATCTCCCAGGTGTCCAGCCAGACGCTGCCCAACCTGTCGCTGATTGATTGCGTCACCGAAAAGCTGGTCTTGCGCCCGCTGATCGCCAGCCACAAGCAGGACATCATCGATCTGGCAGAAGAAATCGGCACGGCCGACTTTGCCAAGCACATGCCTGAATATTGCGGGGTCATTTCGGTGAACCCCAAGACCCACGCCAAGCGCAACCGCGTGGAGTATGAAGAACAACAGTTTGATATGGCGATTCTGGAGCGTGCGCTCGAGAACGCCAAACTGGTCCCGATCGATCGCGTCATCGATGAATTGGGCCAGGATGTGCAAATCGAAGAAGTCAGCGAAGCCCTGGCCGGCCAGATCGTCGTCGATATCCGTCACCCGGATGCCGCCGAGGATGAGCCGCTGGAAATCGCTGGCATCGACGTGCAAGCGCTGCCGTTCTACGCATTGAACGCGCGCTTCAAGGAACTGGATAACAGCCGTCAGTACCTGCTGTATTGCGACAAAGGCGTGATGAGTCGCCTGCATGCCCACCATTTGCTCAGTGAGGGGTATGCCAATGTGCGCGTTTATCGACCGAGCTAAGAGCCCGGGGCTGTTTGCCTGTGGCCTGCGTCACCGGCCCCCCGACTCTGCCGTCAAGCTGTAACGGCAAGGCCTGACTCTACTGTTAATCGCTGCCACGACCTGTCAGCACACCGAATCCTCTGATCGAGATACACAAGTGATCGAAAATCTACGTAACATCGCCATCATTGCCCACGTTGACCATGGTAAAACCACCCTGGTAGACAAACTCCTGCGTCAATCCGGCACCCTGGAGCGCAACGAGCTCAACGACGAGCGCGTGATGGACTCCAACGACCAGGAAAAAGAGCGCGGTATTACCATCCTGGCTAAAAACACCGCTATCAACTGGAACGGCTACCACATCAACATCGTGGACACCCCGGGCCACGCCGACTTCGGCGGCGAAGTAGAACGCGTAATGTCGATGGTTGACTCCGTTCTGCTGCTGGTTGACGCTCAAGACGGCCCTATGCCGCAAACCCGTTTCGTGACCAAGAAGGCTTTCGAAGCCGGCCTGCGTCCGATCGTGTGCATCAACAAGGTTGACCGTCCAGGCGCGCGTCCGGACTGGGTTCTGGACCAGATCTTCGACCTGTTCGACAACCTGGGTGCTACCGAAGAACAGCTGGACTTCAAAGTCGTCTACGCCTCGGCCCTGAACGGCATTGCCGGTCTGGAACACACCGACATGGCTGAAGACATGACCCCGCTGTACCAGTCGATCGTCGACAACGTACCTGCGCCGAAAGTTGACCGTGAAGGCCCGTTCCAGATGCAAATCTCGGCACTGGACTACAACAGCTTCCTGGGTGTTATCGGTGTTGGCCGTATCGCCCGTGGTAGCGTCAAGCCGAACACTCCAGTTGTCGCCATCGGCGCCGACGGCAAGAAGCGTAACGGTCGTATCCTGAAGCTGATGGGTCACCACGGCCTGCACCGCATCGACGTTGAAGAAGCCTTCGCCGGCGACATCGTGTGCGTAAGCGGTATGGACTCGCTGTTCATCTCCGACACCCTGTGCCAGCCGGACAACGTTGAGGCGATGAAGCCTCTGACCGTTGACGAGCCAACCGTTTCCATGACCTTCCAGGTAAACGACTCGCCTTTCTGCGGTAAAGAAGGCAAGTTCGTGACTTCCCGTAACATCAAGGAACGTCTGGACAAAGAGCTGCTGTACAACGTTGCTCTGCGCGTTGAAGAAGGCGACTCGGCTGACAAGTTCAAGGTTTCCGGCCGTGGTGAGCTGCACCTCTCGGTACTGATCGAAACCATGCGTCGCGAAGGCTTCGAAATGGGCGTTGGTCGTCCGGAAGTGATCATCCGTCAGGTTGACGGCGTGAAGCAGGAACCGTTCGAAAACGTGACCATCGACACCCCTGAAGAATCCCAGGGCAAGGTCATGGAAGAGATGGGCCTGCGTAAGGGCGACCTGACCAACATGGTGCCGGATGGCAAAGGCCGTGTACGTCTGGAATACAACATCCCTGCGCGTGGTCTGATCGGTTTCCGTAACCAGTTCCTGACCCTGACCAACGGTGCTGGCATCCTGACCTCGATCTTCGATCGCTACGACACCATGAAGTCCGGCGACATGTCCGGCCGTCAGAACGGTGTTCTGGTATCGGTAGAAACCGGCAAGGCGCTGACCTACTCCCTGGAAACTCTGCAGGCGCGTGGCAAGCTGTTCGTTGAACACGGTCAAGAGATCTACAACGGCCAGATCGTTGGTCTGAACAGCCGTGACAACGACATGGGCGTTAACCCAACCAAAGGCAAGAAGCTCGACAACATGCGTGCTTCGGGCAAAGACGAAACCATCGCTCTGGTCCCACCTGTTCGCTTCACCCTGGAACAGGCTCTGGAATTCATCCAGGACGACGAGCTGTGCGAAGTTACGCCTAAGTCGATCCGCCTGCGTAAGAAGATCCTGGACGAAGGCGAGCGTACCCGCGCTGCCAAGAAAGCCAAGAACTGAGTTAACTCAGGCTGAATGAAAAACGCCCCCGGTCGAAAGGCCGGGGGCGTTTTTTTATGCCTGATCGTTCCCACGCTCTGCGTGGGAATGCCGCTTGGGACGCTCCGCGTCCCGCTTTTAGGGGCGGACGCAGAGCGTCCAGGGCTGCATTCCCACGCGGAGCGTGGGAACGATCATCAAGAAAGCCAAGAACTGAGTTAACTCAGGCTGAATGAAAACGCCCCCGGTCGAAAGGCCGGGGGCGTTTTTTTTGCCTGATCGTTCCCACGCTCTGCGTGGGAATGTCGCTTGGGACGCTCCGCGTCCCGCTTTTAGGGGCGGACGCAGAGCGTCCGGGGCTGCATCCCCACGCGGAGCGTGGGAACGATCATCACGATCATCAGAACTTGTCGAGGGTCTTGAACTTGGTCTCGCGCACCACTTCTTTGGGCTTATACGCGCAATACCCCGGCCGCGGCCCGATTTTCGGGTGGTTGCGGCAGGTATCCGGGCGCTTGTCATAAATAGTGCAGAAGCGCGTCTTACGATCCAGGTATAGGCAGTCGTTATTGCTCATGCGCTGCAGGGTGAAAATTTCGGATTTGGAATTGTAGCGCTCGACGATGCCTTCCTTCTGCAAACGCTTGGCGATGTTCTTCGGCGGGTCGCCGCGCTCGAACTCATCGACGATGCCAATGCGGATCAGGTCCTTGATCTTCACCTCAACCGGCAGCGTGCAGCAGCTGGACACGCAGCCACCGCACATGTGGGCGGAATATTTCTGCCAGGTCTCGAGACGGTCGAGTTCAGCGGCGGCGATCAGTTGAGGCTTCATCAAGGTTCCAAGGTGGGGCTGTATCCGGGCGCGCGATCATACCGGGATTGGTGGTTTTTTGAACAATATTTTGCAGATTTCATCTCCAACGGTGCAGGGGAGAAAAGCAGGCACGGCCCCTGCATCAATTTCCAGCAATGGTGAATGAGTTAAAAAACTGCCGAACCAGCACGTCTACCGTCTGTCAGACCGACTAGGCTCTAGCAACTCCTTCAATCTCGCCCGAGGTCGCACCGATGTCTCAGGAACCGCTTGCACGAGAAGCAGAGGTAGCCGCATTCCGCGATGCTGTCTTGACCAAACTCACTTACGCGGTGGGCAAGGACCCGGATCACGCCTTCGACCACGACTGGTTCGAAGCCATTGCCCTGGCCGCCCGCGACCAGATGGTCGACCACTGGATGAACCACACGCGGCGCATCTACCGCAAAGGGCAGAAGCGGGTGTATTACCTCTCGCTGGAATTCCTGATCGGCCGTTTGCTCTACGACAGCCTGAGCAACCTGGGCGTGTTGGAGATTGCCCGCGAAGCCCTGTCCGAACTGGGCGTGGACCTGGAGCGCATCCGCCTGCTGGAGCCCGACGCGGCGCTCGGCAACGGTGGCCTGGGCCGCCTGGCCGCGTGCTTTATGGAAAGCATGTCGACCTTGGGCATTGCCGGCCACGGTTATGGCATCCGTTATGAACACGGCCTGTTCCGCCAGGCAATCGTCGACGGCTGGCAGCAAGAGCAGACCGAGCGCTGGCTGGATTTCGGCAACCCATGGGAGTTCGAGCGCGCCGAGGTGATCTACCCGATCGGCTTTGGCGGCAGCGTCGAAACCCTGGCAGATGCCACCGGCAAGATGATCCAGGTGTGGACGCCCAACGAAACCGTGCGCGCGGTGGCTTACGACACCCCGGTGGTCGGCTGGCGTGGCGCCAGCGTCAACACCCTGCGCCTGTGGCGTGCCCGTGCGGTGGAAGACCTGCACCTGGAGCGCTTCAATGCCGGTGACCACTTGGGCGCCGTCGCGGAAGTTGCCCGCGCCGAAAGCATCTCCCGAGTGCTTTACCCGGCCGATAGCACCGAAGCAGGGCAGGAATTGCGCCTGCGCCAGGAATATTTCTTCGTTTCGGCCTCGCTGCAGGATTTGCTGCGCCGCCACAAGAACATGCACGGCTCGGTACTGAGCCTGGGCGAACACGCCGCGATTCAGCTCAACGACACCCACCCGTCCATCGCCGTGGCCGAGTTGATGCGCCAACTGGTCGATCTGCACGACATCCCGTGGGAAGCCGCGTGGGATGTGACGGTTGAAACCCTTTCCTACACCAACCACACCTTGTTGCCCGAGGCGTTGGAAACCTGGCCTGTCGGCTTGATGGAACGCATGCTGCCCCGGCATATGCAGATCATCTACCTGATCAACGCCCAGCACATCGATTCGCTGCGCGCCAAGGGTATCCACGATTTCGACGTATTGCGCGCCGTGTCGCTGATCGAAGAAGACAACGGCCGCCGTGTGCGCATGGGTAACCTGGCGTTCCTTGGCTCCCATAGCGTCAACGGCGTCTCCGGTTTGCACACCCAGCTGATGCGCAGCACGGTGTTCTCCGAACTGCACAAGCTGTACCCGGAGCGCATCAACAACAAAACCAACGGCATCACCTTCCGCCGCTGGCTGTACCAGGCCAACCCCAAGCTCACCGAGATGCTGGTGGAGGCTCTGGGGCCGGACATCCTCGACACCATGGAAACCCGCCTGACGGAGCTGGAGACCTTCGCCGAGAAGCAGGTGTTCCGCAAAGCCTTCGCCGAACAGCGCCTGCACAGCAAGAGGGCACTGGCCGAGATCATCCACGAGCGCCTGGGCATTTCGGTGAACCCGGCGGCGATGTTCGACGTGCAGGTCAAGCGGATCCACGAATACAAACGCCAACTGCTCAACCTGCTGCACACCGTGGCCTTGTACCAGGCAATCCGCGCCGAGCCAGGCACCGATTGGGTGCCGCGCGTGAAAATCTTCGCGGGCAAGGCGGCGGCCAGCTATCACCAGGCCAAGTTGATCATCAAGCTGACCAACGACATCGCCCGCACCGTGAACAACGACCCGACCGTGCGCGGCTTGCTCAAGGTGGTGTTCCTGCCCAACTACAACGTCAGCCTGGCGGAAAGCATCATCCCGGCGGCGGACTTGTCCGAGCAGATTTCCACGGCCGGTTTTGAAGCCTCTGGCACCAGCAACATGAAGTTCGGCCTCAATGGCGCGCTGACCATCGGCACCATGGACGGCGCCAACGTGGAGATGCACGAGCGCGTGGGCGCCGAGCATATGTTTATCTTCGGCCTCAGCGCCGAACAAGTGGAAGCCCGCAAGCACGCCGGTGAATTCCACGCCGGGCCGGATGTGGCAGCCTCCCATCGTCTCAACGATGTGTTGCAAGCGATCCGCGGCGGGGTGTTCTCGCCGGATGATCCAGGCCGCTATGTGGGCTTGATCGACGGGTTGATCGACTACGACCGTTTCCTGGTGTGCGCCGACTTTGACGCCTACTGGGACGCCCAGGCGCGGGTCGAAGCGCATTGGCACGATTCCAAGGCCTGGTGGCGTTCGGCTGTGCTCAATACGGCGCGCATGGGCTGGTTCAGCTCGGACCGCACCATCCGCGAATACGCCACCGAGATCTGGAAAGCCCTCGACTAAACACCGCAATACCCCAGGTGGGAGCGGGCTTGTTGTGGCGAGGGAGCTTGCTCCCGCTCGGTTGCGTAGCAGCCGCGGCTATTGCGGGCGCTGCGCACCCAAGCGGGAGCAAGCTCCCTCGCCACATAAAGCATCTCCAACATTAGCTTTGCGTCGATATACTAAGGCCCGGTTCGCTCAGGGATATCGACCATGCAATGGATCTTCATGCTGATTGGCCTGGTGCTCGGCTGGGCGTTCGATGAGTCGTTCTCCGACGCCGGTATCGGTGCACTGCTGGGCTTGGGCATTGGCCAGGCGATTCGCCTGGCCAGGCTGTCGGCCCAGGCGGACCAGCAAGCGCGGCAGTTGCAAACCACACAGAAGGCTTTGATTGCCCTGGGCGATCGCCTGCGGCAATTGGAAGTGCCTACGCCGACCAGCAGCGCGACCGTCGAACCGCCCATCCCCGAACCCACACCTGTCTCCAAGCCGCCCGAGCTGGTCTGGGAGCTGCCTGCCGAGCTGGCACCTGTCGCCATGGTTGCCGAGCCGAGCCAGCCGCTGCCGGATGATGTCTGGGTTGCCACGCCGCGCCCTCAACAACCCGTCACCCCACCTGGCCCCAACCTGATCGAGCGCGCCATCAGCGGCGCCCGCGATTGGCTGTTTGGCGGCAATACCGTGCTGCGCGTTGGCGTGGTGCTGTTGTTTCTCGGCCTGGCATTCCTGCTGCGTTATGCCACTGAAGGCGTGGTGGTGCCGATCGAACTGCGTTACGCCGGGGTTGCTGGCGCCGCCATCGCCTTGCTGGGCCTGGGCTGGTGGCTGCGGCTGCGCAACAGCAATTACGGGCTGATGCTGCAAGGCACCGGCATTGCCGTGTTGTACCTGACGGTGTTCGCCGCGATGCGCCTGCACCCACTGATTGACCCGGGCGCCGCGTTTGCCTTGTTGGTGGTGATCACGGTGTTCTCGGCGATCCTGGCAATCACCCAGGACGCTCTGGGCCTTGCCTGCGCGGCGGCGTTGGGTGGTTTTGCTGCGCCGATCCTGGCCTCTACCGGCGCCGGTAACCATGTGGCGCTGTTCAGTTATTTCGCCCTGCTCAATGGCGGCATTCTCGCCATCGGCTGGTTCAAGGCCTGGCGCGTGCTCAACCTGATCGGGTTTTTCGGCACTTTCGGCATTGGTTTCGCTTGGGGCATGCGCGCTTACGCGCCGGAGCTGCTGTGGAGTACCGAGCCGTTCCTGATCCTGTTTTTCCTGATGTACCTGGCTATTGGCCTACTGTATGCCCGGCGTAAGTTGCAGGCGTTGGGCGACGCACCTCAAGAGCGTGATGCGCTGCTGCGCTGGTCGGCGGCCAAGGGCGATTATGTCGACGGCAGCCTGCTGTTTGGTCCGCCGTTGGTGGGCTTTGGCTTGCAGTTCGCGCTGGTGCAGCACCTGGAATTTGCGCCTGCGTTCAGCGCACTGGGCCTGGGCATTATCTATATGGTCCTGGCGCGACTGCTTCAGGGTGGACGCACGTTACTCCTGGCCGAAACATGCCTGGCGCTTGGGGTGATCTTTGCCAGCCTGGCGATTCCGTTGGGCCTTGATGCGCGCTGGACGGCGGCCGCGTGGGCGGTTGAGGGTGCGGGAATCTTCTGGCTGGGCATGCGCCAGCACAAAACCGTGGCGCGGGCGTTCGCCTTGTTGCTCCAACTGGGATCGACGTTGATCTTCCTCAGCGAACTGCGCAGTGGCACGGGTACCTTGTTGCAAGGGCTGCCACTGGGGGCGTTGCTGCTCGGTGTTGCGCTGCTGTTTACCTTTTATCAAGTGCATAAATCGCTGCCGGAGCAGAGCCGGAGTTGGGAGCGCCAAGGCGCGCCGTGGCTCGCCGCCCTTGGCTTGGCGTGTGTGTACCTGCTGCCGGCGTTGTTGCTGTCGACGCAGGGCAGCGTGATCAGTTGGGCGCTGGCCGGTCTTGCGACGGTTTGGGCCGGGCGATTGATCGAGTCCAAAGCGGTTGTGTACTGCGGTGTCGCGGTGCAGCTGCTTGCCGGCATGCTGTTTGTGCTCGACCCGGTGGCCAATGTGTGGACGCCATTGATCATGGCTATCGCCGCCATGACCAGCGCCTGGCGCGTGCCACGCGGGCACCTGTCGCATGTGCTGTTGGCCTGGGGCGTGGCCTGGTGGGCGCTGGCCCTGGCCGATGAAGTGTTGCGCTCGGCGCCTGTGGCCTTGCACGCCACGCTGTTGCTGTTGGCGGCTGCGTTGAGTGTAGCGCTCTGGACCGTGCTGGCGCTGCGGCTGCGGTGGGCGGCCTTGGGCGTGGCGTGCACCTTGCTGATGCCGGTTGCCGGCCTCGTGTTGGCGGGCGCATGGGATGAGTCCTACCACCCTGCGGCAAATTTTGCCGCGTTGGCCTGGCTCGCGGTATTCGTCGTGCATGGTTTGTCGCTGCGCCGCCTGGCGCCGCTCGTCGAACCGCGCCCCCTGAGCATGGCCCATGTGTTGGGTTGCTGGTTGTTGATTGGCGTGCTGGCGCTGGAGCTACGCTACGGGCTGCTGTTGCTGTCGGATCACTACAACGCCTGGCGCTGGTTGGGCTGGTCGATCTTGCCAAGCCTGTATCTGGTGCTGGCCGCTTCGCCACGCAGTTGGCCGTGGCCGGTGTCGGCGTACTCGCGTGAATACCGCGTGCTGGCGGCGCTGCCGTTGGCGGCATTGATGCTTGCATGGTTCTGGCTGGCCAATACGTTCAGCGACGGTACGGCCGAGCCGTTGCCATATATACCGCTGCTCAACCCGTTGGACCTGGGGCTGCTGTTCGCGCTCCTGGGTGTTTACGTGTGGTCGCGCACTGTGGCGCCGCAAGCTGAGCGGCTTGCCCAAGGGGGCGTGGGTGTTTCGCTGTTTGCCTTCTTTACGGCCTTGGTGATGCGCACCGCCCATCATTGGGGCGGTGTGCCATTTGAGCTGGATACGTTGCTGGAATCGATGTTGGTGCAAGCCAGCCTGTCGATTGTCTGGACCCTTATCGCCTTGGGCCTGATGATCGGCGGCCACCTGCGCAACAGACGCGAAGTGTGGCTGATCGGCGCGGCGCTGATTGCCGTGGTGGTCGCCAAGTTGTTCTTTGTCGAACTGAGCAACCGTGGCGGTCTGGCGCGGATCGTGTCGTTTATCGGCGTGGGCGGGTTGTTGCTGGTGGTGGGCTATTTTGCGCCGCTGCCGCCTAAACGCGCCGAACCTGTGACTGCAACCGAGGGAGCGTCTTCTTGATGGGCAAGCTGAGTCTGAGCGGGTTGGCGGTATGGCTGATGTGTTCGGCGGTGTACGCGCAGGAAGGGCCGGCCGACTTCACCACACACGTGCCGCTGGCCGTGAGCGGCAATGGCCCCTGGTATCGCCTGGAGCTGCCGCTGAGCGTGCAATTGGCTGCCCGCCAGGCTGACCTGAGTGATGTGCGCGTGTTCAATGCCGCCGGTGAGCCTCAGGCGTATGCGCTGTCGCGCCAGTCCGCGCAACGTACCGAAAGCCGCGACCTAACGGATGTGAAGTGGTTCCCGCTGTACGCTGCCGACACCCGTGACAGCGTGCCGGATGTGGTGATGAAGGCCACTGCCGAAGGCACCTTGCTGCAAGTGCTGCCGCCCAAGACCGGCGCGCAAGTGTTGCGTGGCTGGGTGCTGGACGCCAGTTCGATCAAGGCGCCGTTGCAGCAGTTGAGCCTGGACTGGAGCCGCGAGCAGGACGGTTTCCAGCGTTTCAGCATTGAAGCCAGCGATGACTTGCAGCACTGGCAAGCGTGGGGCGACGGGCAAGTGGCGCGGTTGTCGTTTGCCGACGAGCGTGTCGAGCAGCATGACGTGAGCTTGCCGGGGCAATCGGCGCGTTATCTGCGCCTGGTGTGGCAAGGGCAGGCGGCACCGCAGTTGACGTCGGCCAAATTGATCAGCGCGACCCGCAGCAGCTTGCCGCTGCCGTTGGTGTGGTCGCAACCGCTGTCGGGCACGCGGCTCAAGGCCGGTGAATACAGCTGGCAATTGCCAACAGGGCTGCATGTGGAGCGCTTGCGCGTCGAGCTCAAGCAGCCCAACACGCTGGCGCCCGTGACGTTGGCGGGGCGGCGGGAAGCCAATCAGGCCTGGCAGCCGTTGAGCAATGGCTTGCTGTATCGTCTGGCCCAGAATGGCCAGGACGTGGTGCAGGATGAGTTGCAATTGCCAGGCGTGGCCGTAGGCGAACTCAAGTTGCAGGTGGACGAGCGCGGCGGCGGCCTGGGCGTGGACGCGCCAGCCCTGCGCTTTGCCGTGCGTGCCACGCAGTTGGTGTTCCTGGCGCGCGGTGAGCCGCCGTTTACCCTGGCGTTGGGCAACCCGTCGATAAAGGCCGCGAACTTGCCGCTGTCGACGCTGATTCCCGACTACAGCGCCGAGCGTATCAAGACCTTGGGGCAGGCCACGGTCGCAGGCGACATGACGGCCAAATCGCCTGCGGTTGTCGCTTCGCCCCAAGCCGGCACCGACTGGAAGAAGCTTGGCCTGTGGGCGGTGCTGCTGCTCGGTGTGGCAGCGCTGGGGGCCATGGCCTACAGTCTGTTGCGCAAGCCCCAGGTCAAACCGTGAACTCTATTGGGGTTAAATCCTCTGATTAGAGGAAATAACCCTCGACTCGCGTTAAACTGCGCGGGTTTTTAAGCCCCCCATTTTCCGGAGCCTTCCATGTCCCGCGTTACCCTGAGTCGCTATTTGATCGAGCAGACCCGCAGCAACAACACGCCTGCCGATCTGCGCTTCCTTATCGAAGTGGTGGCGCGTGCTTGCAAGGAAATCAGCCACGCCGTGTCCAAAGGCGCACTGGGTGGTGTTCTGGGCAGCATGGGCACTGAAAACGTCCAAGGTGAAGTGCAGAAGAAGCTCGACGTGATTTCCAACGAGATCCTGCTCGAAGCCAACGAATGGGGCGGCCACCTGGCCGGCATGGCGTCCGAAGAAATGGACAATGCCTACCAGATCCCGGGCAAATACCCGAAAGGCGCGTACCTGCTGGTGTTCGACCCACTGGACGGCTCGTCCAACATCGACATCAACGCACCGGTCGGCACCATCTTTTCGGTACTGCGCTGCCCGAACGAATACCTGAGCCAGAACGAAGCCCTGAACGAAAAGGCTTTCCTGCAGCCAGGCACCGAGCAGGTTGCTGCCGGCTACGCCATCTACGGCCCGCAGACCATGCTGGTGCTGACCCTGGGCGACGGCGTCAAAGGCTTCACCCTGGACCGCGAAATGGGCAGTTTCGTACTGACCCACGAAGACATCACCATTCCTGCGTCCACCCAGGAATTTGCGATCAACATGTCCAACCAGCGCCACTGGGAAGAGCCTGTGACCCGCTACGTGGGCGAGTTGATGGCCGGCGAAGAAGGCCCGTTGAAGAAGAACTTCAACATGCGCTGGGTCGCTGCGATGGTGGCTGACGTACACCGCATCCTGACCCGTGGTGGCCTGTTCATGTACCCACGTGACAGCCGCGAGCCGTCCAAACCAGGCAAACTGCGCTTGATGTACGAAGCCAACCCGATGTCGTTCCTGGTTGAGCAAGCAGGCGGCGCGTCCACCGACGGCCACCAGCGCATCCTCGACATCCAGCCGGAAGGCCTGCACCAGCGTGTGGCGGTGTTCCTGGGCTCGAAGGAAGAAGTTGAGCGTGTGACCGCTTATCACAAGAAGTAAACCTCTGTGGCGAGGGCGCTTGCTCCCGTTGGGCTGCGAAGCGGCCCCAAAAAGCTTACGGGCGCTGCGCACCCGAACGGGAGCAAGCTCCCTCGCCACAGAAGCATTCAAGACTTGAAGTTTTGAATGAGAAGAGGCCCCGAAACGTTTCAGCGTTTTCGGGGCTTTTTTGTTTTTGCTCATCGGGAACCAGACACCCCTTTTCCCTTCTAAGCTTCTGGCAGATACCCCAGCTGCTTTGTCTCTCCAGGAGCTTTTCCATGTCTTTACGCCGTCTCGCCTTGCTGGCTTTTTGCGTGCTGTTAGCCGCGTGCAGCAAGGTCAATCAAGAAAATTACGCAAAGCTGTCGGCTGGCATGGCCAAGGCCGAGGTGGAGTCGTTGCTGGGTAAGCCGACCGATTGTTCTGGTGCGCTGGGCATGTCCAGTTGCACGTGGGGCGATAAAAACAGCTTTATCAGCGTGCAGTACGCCGGTGACAAAGTTTTGATGTTTTCCGGGCAAGGCCTGAAGTAAACCGGGGCGCGAGCCTGCGGGAGAAGAAGAATGATGCGTTTTGTTTTGTTTCTTTGCGCCAGTCTGTTTTTGGCGGGCTGCGCCAGCCATTCTGGCGATGATCTGCAACCCAAGACCGCGAGCAACGTCAACCTCAAGCGTTACCAGGGCACCTGGTATGAGTTGGCCCGATTGCCGATGTACTTCCAGCGCAACTGCGCGCAGTCCGAAGCCCGTTACACCCTGTTGCCCGATGGTGATATGTCGGTGTTCAACCGCTGCCTCACCACAGAGTGGAAGTGGGAAGAAGCCAAGGGCACGGCCACGCCGCAAGTGCCGGGCAAGACCGACAAGCTCTGGGTGGAGTTCAATAACTGGTTCACGGCGCTGCTGCCGGGCGTCGCCAAGGGCGATTACTGGGTGCTGTACGTGAGTGATGACTACAAGACCGCCATCGTCGGCAGCCCGAGCCGGCGCTACATGTGGATCTTGTCGCGCACGCCGACGGTGAGTGCCGACACCCGCGAAGAATTGCTGAGCAGGGCGCGCCAGCAAGGGTATGACACCACGCGGTTGATCTTCCGCACGTCGGACAAGCAGATGGCGAAGACTTCGCAATAAGCTTGAGATTACCGCCGATCAAAAATGTGGGAGCGGGCTTGCTCGCGAATACGGAGTGTCAGTCGACAGATAGGTTGGCTGATCCACCGCTTTCGCGAGCAAGCCCGCTCCCACATTTTTAACCGAGCAAGTCTTTCAATACTTGGGTGAACGCCCGGCTGCTTTCTTCTTCGCCGGCATGATGCCCATCGCGCACCACCCACTTGCCGTTGACCAGCACATCACGCACTTGGCGATCACCGCCGGCGAACAGCCAGCGATTGAGAATGCCATCCTCGGTCGCCGTCGCCAGGTACGGGTCATTGCCATCCAGTACAATCCAATCTGCCCGCTTGCCAACTTCCAGCCGACCAATCGGCTGCCCCAACGCTTGGGCGCCGCCGTCGAGCGCGGCATCAAACAGCGTGCGGCCAACCATTGGCTGATCACTGCGATACAGGCGGTTGCGCCGCTGGTCGCGCAGGCGCTGGCCATATTCGAGCCAACGCAATTCCTCCACCACGCTCAGTGACACATGGCTGTCGGAACCGATGCCCATGCGCCCGCCTTGAGCGAGAAAGTCCACCGCCGGGAAAATCCCGTCGCCCAGGTTGGCTTCGGTGGTCAGGCACAAACCGGCGATTGCCCGGCTCTTGGCCATGCGCGTGACTTCATCGGCGTCAGCATGGGTGGCGTGTACCAGGCACCAACGCTCATCCACTTCAACATGGTCATACAACCATTGCAGTGGGCGCTTGCCGCTCCAGGCCAGGCAGTCGTCGACTTCTTTTTGCTGCTCGGCGATATGGATATGCACCGGGCATGCTTTATCGCTGGCGACCAACACAGCGTTGATCTGTTCGGGTGTGACGGCACGCAACGAGTGGAAGCACAGGCCCAGTTGCTGCGCTGGCTGCGCCGCCAGAATGGGCTTCAGGCGCGCTTGCAGGTCCAGGTAATGCTCGGTGCTGTTGATAAAGCGCCGCTGGCCTTCATTCGGCGCCTGGCCACCAAAGCCTGAATGGGTGTAGAGCACCGGCAGCAGCGTCAGGCCGATACCGCTGCTGGCGGCCGCCTGGCTGATCTGTTGCGACAGCTCTGTGCGATCGGCATACGCCTGGCCGCTGACGTCGTGGTGCACGTAATGAAACTCGGCCACCGAGGTGTAACCGGCCTTGAGCATTTCTATATACAGCTGGCGGGCGATGACCTGCAGTTGTTCCGGGTTGATCTTGCCGACCATGCGGTACATCAAGTCACGCCAGGTCCAGAAACTGTCATTCGGGTTGCCGGCCACTTCGGCCAAACCGGCCATCGCGCGTTGAAACGCATGGGAGTGCAGGTTAGGCATGCCCGCTAAAACCGGGCCTCTGAGCCGTTCGGCAGCGTCTGCACTGGCATTGGGCTCAACGTGGGTCAGCACACCATCGGCGCTGACTTCAAAGCGTACATCGTTGGCCCATCCATTAGGCAGCAGCGCGCGTTCGGCAAAGAAAGCGGACATGATCAAGGCACCCCGGTCGTGTGTTTATTTGTATATACATATACAGACGTTTGCCTGCTCGGTAAACTCCGGCAATCTATGCATCTTTTCCCCCTGCAAGGATTCCCTGTGCCGACTCCGCCTGCCAAGTCTTCGCTGGCTGCCCACATGGACGAAAGTCCGGCGCCCTTGTATGCCCGCGTCAAACAGATGATCAGCCAGCAGATCCTCAACGGCAACTGGCCGCCGCATTACCGCGTGCCGTCGGAGAGTGAACTGGTCAACCAGCTTGGCTTCAGTCGCATGACCATCAACCGCGCCTTGCGTGAACTGACCGCCGAAGGTTTGCTGGTGCGCATGCAAGGCGTCGGCACCTTCGTCGCCGAGCCCAAAAGCCAGTCGGCGCTGTTTGAAGTACACAACATTGCCGATGAGATCGCCTCGCGCGGTCATCGCCATACCTGCCAGGTTATTCACCTGGGCGAAGAGGCCGCCGGTTCCGAGCGCGCCGTGGCCCTGGAAATGCGTGAAGGCGGGCGGGTGTTCCACTCGCTGATCGTGCATTTTGAAAACGATATTCCCGTGCAAATCGAAGACCGCTTCGTCAACGCCCTGGTGGCGCCGGAATACTTGCAGCAGGATTTCACCCAGCAAACGCCTTACGCCTACCTCAACCAGGTCGCGCCACTGACCGAGGGCGAGCATGTGGTTGAAGCCATCCTCGCCGACGCCGCCGAGTGCAAGCTGTTGCAGATCGAGCCGAGCGAGCCCTGCCTGTTGATTCGCCGGCGCACCTGGTCGGGTCGCCAGCCGGTCACCGCCGCGCGTTTGATCCACCCCGGTTCCCGTCATAGCCTGGAAGGACGTTTCAGTAAATGAGTGCAGTGAAAGTCTGGCGCGCCACCGATTACATTCGCATGCCGTGGAAAAACGGCGGTGGCAGCACCGAAGAAATTACCCGTGACGCAGGCACTGGCCTGGATGGCTTTGGCTGGCGGCTGTCGATTGCCGATATTGCCGAGTCAGGTGGGTTTTCTACCTTTGCCGGCTACCAGCGCGTGATCACGGTGATCAAGGGCGCGGGTATGGTCCTGACCGTAGATGGGGAGGAGCAGCGTGGGTTGTTACCGCTGCAGCCGTTCGCCTTCAAGGGTGACAGCCAAGTGTCCTGCCGCCTGATCACCGGGCCGATCCGCGATTTCAACCTGATTTATTCGCCTGAGCGTTACCACGCACGGTTGCAATGGATTGACGGCGTGCAGCGGTTTTTCAGCACGGCGCACACGGTGTTGGTGTTCAGCGTCGAGGATGAAGTGAAGGTGCTGGATCAAAAGCTGGGGCATCACGACTGCCTGCAAATCGACGGTAACACCGCCCTGCTGGACCTCTCGGTTACCGGCCGCTGCTGCATTATCGAGCTGACCCTGCGCGGTTAAAAAAGTGGGAGCGGGCTTGCTCGCGAAAGCGGTGTATCAGTGCCGGATAGGCTGGCTGACCCACCGCT
>NZ_CBFHAZ010000120.1:0-18895 GCF_965653655.1 Pseudomonas onubensis
GTGCCAGATGAAACATTCTTCACTGACAAACCGCTTTCGCGAGCAAGCCCGCTCCCACATTTTGATCTCATTGCAGCCTTAGGCTGAGATCAGACCAGGGTCTCGTCTATCACCAACACCAACTTGCCGGAAATCCGGTTGGTCGCAAGCTCGGCAAACGCTGCCTCGGCGTCCTTGATCGCAAAAGTCTTGGCCAGTTGCGGGCTCAAGCGCCCTTCAACAAACAGCGGCCACACATGCTGGCTCAAGTCGCTGAACAGGTCTGCCTTGAACTGATCGCTGCGGCTGCGCAGGGTCGAACCCAGCAGCTGGATGCGCTTGCCCAGCACCTGCGCCAGGTCCAGTTGCGCATCCCGGCCGCCCATCAAACCGATCAACACCCAGCGCCCATCCAAGGCCAGCAGCTTCAGATCCATCGCCGCATAATTGCCGCCGACCGGGTCGAGGATCACGTCGAACGGCCCGAAATCGCGCAGCCCTTCAAGGCCGTCGGTACGCACCACGCCGCCCTGGGCACCGAGTTGTTCGCAGTAAGCCAGGCGTTCTGCCGAGCCGACGCTGACCCAGCACGGGCTGCCGAACGCCTTGCACAGCTGGATCGCCGCCGAGCCCACGCCGCTGGCGCCCGCGTGCAGCAAGACCTTTTCGCCGGGCTTGAGGCCCGCCAACTGGAACAGATTCAGCCACGCCGTGCTGTACACCTCGGGCAACGCCGCCGCTTCGGTCAACGACAAACCTTCCGGCACCGGCAGCACATGACGGGCATCCACCACCACTTCTTCGGCCATGCCGCCGCCGGCCAGCAGCGCGCAAACGCGGTCGCCAACCTGCCAGGAAGAGCCCGCGCCCACCTCGCTGATCACCCCGGAACACTCCAGGCCCAGCACTTGGCTGGCGCCTGGAGGTGGCGGATAAAGCCCCGCACGTTGTAATAAATCGGCGCGATTAAGGCCCGCGGCCGCCACACGAATGCGAACTTGGCCTACATCGCAGGTAGGACTGGGTTCTTCCATCCACTCCACATGACCTTCAACGCCTTGCAATGCTTTCACAGTGCCTCCATAGTGAGTCTGGACTGAGCCCGTAGCTGTAGCGCCGGGCTTTTTGCATTATGCGACCGGATCATATGGAACCGGCTCCCTCAAAGACGGCCTAATATGCGTTATCAATTGCCCCCGCGTCGAATCAGCATGAAGCATTTGTTCCCCAGTACCGCCCTCGCTTTTTTTCATTGGTCTCGGCTTTGCGTCGATGTCGACCAATACGTTCGCAGCCAATAGCTGGGACAATCTTCAGCCTGATCGCGATGAGGTGATTGCCAGCCTTAACGTCGTCGAGTTGCTCAAGCGCCATCACTACAGCAAGCCGCCGTTGGACGACGCGCGCTCGGTGATCATCTACGACAGCTACCTCAAGCTGCTGGACCCGTCGCGCAGCTACTTCCTCGCCAGCGATATCGCTGAGTTCGACAAGTGGAAGACCCAGTTCGACGACTTCCTCAAGAGCGGCGACCTGCAGCCTGCGTTCACCATCTACAAGCGCTACCTGGATCGCGTCAAAGCGCGCCTGGACTTCGCCTTGGGTGAGCTGAACAAAGGCGTCGACAAGCTCGACTTCACCCAGAAGGAAACCCTTTTGGTGGATCGCAAGGACGCGCCTTGGCTGACCAGCACCGCCGCCCTCGACGACCTGTGGCGCAAACGCGTCAAGGACGAAGTGCTGCGTCTGAAGATCGCCGGCAAAGAGCCCAAGGCCATTCAAGAACTGTTGACCAAGCGCTACAAGAATCAGCTGGCACGTCTGGATCAGACCCGCGCCGAAGATATCTTCCAGGCCTACATCAACACCTTCGCAATGTCCTACGACCCGCACACCAATTATCTGTCGCCAGATAACGCCGAAAATTTTGATATCAACATGAGTCTGTCGCTGGAAGGCATCGGTGCCGTCCTGCAAAGCGACAATGACCAGGTCAAAATCGTGCGTCTGGTGCCGGCAGGTCCGGCCGACAAGACCAAGCAGGTTGCACCGGCCGACAAGATCATCGGCGTCGCCCAGGGTGACAAAGAAATGGTCGACGTGGTCGGCTGGCGCCTGGACGAAGTGGTCAAGCTGATCCGTGGGCCGAAAGGCAGCGTGGTGCGTCTGGAAGTGATTCCGCACACCAATGCGCCGAACGACCAGACCAGCAAGATCGTGTCCATCACCCGTGAAGCGGTGAAGCTCGAAGATCAGGCCGTGCAGAAGCAAGTCCTCAACCTCAAGCAGGATGGCAAGGACTACAAACTGGGCGTGGTGGTGATTCCTGCGTTCTACCTGGACTTCAAAGCGTTCCGCGCCGGTGACCCGGACTACAAGTCCACCACCCGTGACGTGAAGAAAATCCTGACTGAGCTGCAGAAAGAGAAAGTCGACGGCGTGGTCATCGACCTGCGCAACAACGGCGGCGGTTCCCTGCAGGAAGCCACCGAGCTGACCAGCCTGTTTATCGATAAAGGCCCGACCGTGCTGGTTCGCAACGCAGATGGCCGTGTCGACGTGCTGGAAGACGAGAACCCAGGCGCATTCTACAAAGGCCCGATGGCGTTGCTGGTCAACCGCCTCTCGGCCTCGGCTTCGGAGATTTTCGCCGGTGCCATGCAGGACTACCACCGCGCGTTGATCGTCGGCGGCCAGACCTTCGGTAAGGGCACCGTGCAGACCATTCAGCCGCTCAACCATGGCGAACTGAAGCTGACCATTGCCAAGTTCTACCGGGTTTCCGGGCAGAGCACCCAGCACCAGGGCGTATTGCCGGATGTGGATTTCCCGTCGATCATCGACACCAAGGAAATCGGCGAGAGCGCGCTGCCTGAGGCAATGCCATGGGACACCATCCGCCCTGCGATCAAGCCGGCTTCGGACCCGTTCAAGCCGTACCTGACGCAGTTGAAGGCTGACCACGAGACCCGCTCCGCCAAGGATGCCGAGTTCGTGTTTATCCGTGACAAACTGGCCTTGGCCAAGAAGCTGATGGAAGAAAAAACCGTCAGCCTCAACGAAGTCGATCGTCGTGCTCAGCACACCAGCATCGAAAATCAGCAGCTTGTGCTGGAAAACGCCCGCCGCAAGGCCAAAGGCGAAGACCCGCTCAAAGAACTGAAGAAAGAAGATGAAGATGCGCTGCCGGCCGAGCCGGAAAAAACCAAGCCGGAAGACGACGCCTACCTGTCCGAGACAGGCCGGGTGCTGCTGGACTACCTGAAAATCAGCAAACAGGTGGCCAAGCAGTAAATGATGGCGATTTAATGTGAGCGCTCCCCGGAGTGTCATCATATAGACATCATTCTGTCGTGAAATAAAGGGACCGCAGGCGTTAAGCCTGCGGTCCTTTTTTTTCGATCGAGATCGCCATGACCATGACCGAACAGCTGAATGCATTGGGCTCAATCCTGGCTCAAGGCAGTTTACACAGCCTGTTCCAACCGATCATTTGTCTGTCCGAACGACGCATCCTCGGCTACGAAGCGCTCAGCCGTGGCCCGTCCAACAGCCCCTTGCACTCCCCCGTCGCCCTGTTCAGCGTGGCCAGCCATGCCGGGCGCCTCAGCGAGCTGGAAATGGCCTGCCGCGAAAGTGCCTGCCGACGCTTCAGCGAGCAGAAGCTGCCGGGCAAGCTGTTCCTGAATATCTCCCCGGAGTCCTTGATGGAGACGGCGCATCAACCTGGCCGCACTCTGCAGTTGTTGCGTGACTTCGGCATCCCGCCAAGCCAGGTGGTGATCGAACTCACCGAGCAAACGCCCACCGACGACTTCGACCTGCTGCAAACCGCGCTGCATCATTACCGCGACATGGGGTTTGCCATCGCCCTGGATGACTTGGGCGCCGGGTATTCGAGCCTGCGCTTGTGGTCGGAGCTGCGCCCGGACTATGTGAAAATCGACCGGCACTTTATCGACGGCATCCATCAGGATGCGCTCAAGCGCGAGTTCGTCGGCTCTATCCTGCAAATCGCCAAGGCATCCCGTGCCCAGGTGATTGCCGAAGGTATCGAGCTGCCGGAGGAGTTGGCGGTGTTGACGGAAATGGGCGTTGATCTGGTCCAGGGCTACCTGCTTTGCCGGCCCCAGGAACAACCGCCCCAGGAAGCGCGCCTGATGTTGCCCAAGCAGGACCACACCAACATCACCCTCAGCGAAGAAGGCAGTGACCTCAGCGCCTTGCTCAACGAGCAACCGGCGGTGGATCAGGACACCGCCACCGCTCAGGTACTGGAATCCTTCCGTCGTCAGGCCAACCTCAACTCGTTGGCCGTACTGGATGGGCGCGGCCACCCGGTCGGCATCGTGCACCGGCATTCGTTGTCGGACGCACTGCTCAAGCCCTTCGCCACCGACCTGTTCGCGCGTAAACCCATCAGCCGCTTGATGAGCGATGACTTCCTGGCGGTGGAGTTGAGCCAATCCTTGCAGCAGGTCAGCCGCCTGCTCACCAGCCGTGCGCGGCAACGCATCGAGGAAGACTTCATCATCACCCTCAACGGTGACTACCTGGGCCTGGGCCGGGTAATTGACGTACTCAAGTTGATCACCGAGCTTAAGATTCAGCAGGCACGTTATGCCAACCCGCTGACGCTGCTGCCGGGCAACGTGCCGATTCAGCAATGCCTGACACGGTTGCTGCAGCAACAGCGCGAGTCAGTGATCTGCTACGTGGATATCGACAGCTTCAAGCCCTTCAACGATATCTACGGCTATGGACGCGGGGATGAGGTGTTGTTGTGCCTGGCGCAGTGCTTGAACGATCGGGTTGACCCCAGCCGCGATTTTGTCGGGCATATCGGCGGTGATGATTTTTTGCTGGTGCTCGGCCCGCAGGATTGGCGCAAGCGGCTCAACCAGTTACTGGATGACTTTCACACCCAATGCCGACGTTTCTACCGCGCCGAACACTTGGACGCCGGTTGCTTCGTGGCATTGAACCGTCAGGGCGTGCGCCAGGAGTTCGCCTTGTTGTCGTTGTCGATCGGCGTGGTGCATTTGTATCCACAGGCCTGTGCACAACTGGATGCCAGCCAGTTGGCGGAGCTGGCCTCGCAAGCCAAGCACCACGCCAAAGACATCGCCGGCTACAGCATCCATGTGATCGACAGCATGGACTGCCTGCCCGTTTAGGCCTCGGCGGACTCCGGGTACTCGTACTCGAACACCCGCACCACTTCCGAAGCATGCCAGGACGCAGCAGCCACACCATCGGACGGCCCGCTGAACCGCCCCAGGCGCTCCACACATTCAAAGAAACCGGTACGCGGCAAGCGGCTGGCGCCCTGGCTGATCACCAGCGAGCTGCGCAAGGGCTGCTCGGCCTTGGCGTCCAGCGCGGCCAGG
Source organism: Pseudomonas onubensis (assembly GCF_965653655.1). Classification (NCBI taxonomy): domain Bacteria; kingdom Pseudomonadati; phylum Pseudomonadota; class Gammaproteobacteria; order Pseudomonadales; family Pseudomonadaceae; genus Pseudomonas; species Pseudomonas onubensis. Next base: position 5,370 of record NZ_CBFHAZ010000120.1, read on the forward strand.
TGCTCGAGGGCAGCGGCCAGGGTTTGCATGGCCGGCGTGGGAAATTGAAGGCGCTCCAGCAGCGCACGGTAGGTGAGCAAATGGCGCTGGCGGCGCGCCTGGTCCAGTTCGTTAAGTAACCCATCCCAGTGTTGACGACTGATTCGAAGACTCAAGATTCATCCCTCCAACCTGCAACGCCCAATTCCCAGGCCAGGCTGCGGCGGATGGCGGCATCCGGCTGGCGTTCACCACTTTCAATCAATCCGAGATACGAAGGGCTGATGCCCACGGTGCGGGCCAGGCTTTCAATAGCCAAGCCTTTGGCTTCACGCAGACCGCGCAGGTCGGCGAGCGGGCGCAAAGCCTGATCGGGCGCGACCTGAGCGGTAGAAGAAGGAGTGGCTGTAGGCTGTTGCTGACCGGCAGCTTTTAGTAGCGCCTGGTACTGATCCCATGGCAGCACCGCATACTCGGGTGCGCCATCGCGTGAAATTATCTGAATATCCATGACTGCCCCGTAGGATAACAACACTTACTAAGTAAGTTCTTTCCTTAGAAGTGTAATCCTAACAGCCACAAAGGTCGCAGGGGGATATAAGCGTGTTCAGTTTTTTTGCGGGTTTTCCTCGGCCAGCAGCGCAGGCGTCGCAGGCAGCCGCTCAACCACCGCGAGTTTTTCCGGGCGCTGGGCGTCGCGCCAGGCGCGAAACGCGCTCAGTTCGCCGTCCAGGGTCTTCATGACCCATGCCAGTACGGCAATGTCGTCGAGCATGCCGAACACCGGGATAAAATCCGGGATCGCGTCAATCGGGCTGAGGAAGTACATCAATCCCGCCACTACCGAGATCAGCGCCTTGGGGCTGATGGCCCGGTACTCACCGCGCCAGTAAGCCAGGCAAAGGGCCTGGAGCAATTTGAGCTCATCCTTGAGCTTACCCAGCCGGTTGCCCTGGCTTGAGCCTTTGGCGGCCACGGCAAACAGCAGGGTCGGCAAGCGCCCACGACCGAGCAGGCGTGCGGCCATGGGCAGGAAACGGGTGAAATTGAAGGGTGGTTTCATCGGTCACTCCAGTTCCAGGCGACATAAAAGGTTATCCACACAAATTGTGGATAACCTTGTGAACAGAGCCTGTTTTATCGGCTGAAAGCCGCGATTTACAAGGCTTGCAGTCAGATCGGGCGTTTTTTGCGCACATAAAAAAAACCCAAGAATTCATTGACTTGGCATTGATGTGCGGCTACCCGTGCTCGAGTCTTATATCAGACTGTTACAGGTTGGGGATGTTCGATTGGATTTGCAAAGGCGCAGATCAGCAAACGCCAGAAACAACAACGCCCCGTAAAAACGGGGCGTTGTGTGTTCAGGTGCCGATTACTTCTTGGCAGCTGGGGCCGCAGGTGCGTCAGGGGCTTCAGCCTTGGCTGGGTCCTTGATGGCCAGCAGTTCCAGGTCGAATACCAGCACGGAGTTGGCTGGAATCGCCGGGCTCGGGCTCTGTGCGCCGTAGGCCAGGTCGGACGGAATGTACAACTCGACCTTCTCGCCCACGTGCATCAGTTGCAGGCCTTCGACCCAACCCGGGATCACGCCGCTGACCGGCAGGTCAATCGGGCTGCCGCGATCTACGGAGCTGTCAAAAGTGGTGCCGTTGGTGAGCTTGCCGGTGTAGTGAACAGTCACTACGTCGGTCGGCTTGGGCTGTGCGCCGTCGGCCTTCTTCACGATCTTGTATTGCAGACCGGAAGCGGTGGTGACTACGCCGTCTTTCTTGGCGTTGTCTTCGAGGAATTTCTTGCCGGCGGTTGCCGACTCTTCGCTCATTTTGGTCATGCGTTCTTCAGCACGTTTTTGCAGTGCGGCAAACGCTTCAACCAGTTCGTCGTCCTTCAGCTTCTGTTCTTTCTTGCCGACGGCATCTTCGATGCCTTGGGCTACCGCTTTGGAGTCCAGGTCATCCATGCCTTCTTGAGCAAGGCTTTTGCCCATGTTCAGGCCGATGCCGTAGGAAGCTTTCTGCGCCGGGGTTTTCAGCTCTACGCTGGTCTGCGAATCACAACCCGCAAGTACCAGGCTAACCAGGGCCACCGCCGCCGCCAACCGATGCTGTTTCATGCTATTTCCTTGTTCGTGCGCCAAAAGGGCATTCGAGTAAAGTCGCGAGCTTATCAGGCGGCCACGACCAATGGCTACCGGCATGTGAGCAGGAAACTTCTGATAAGTTCACGTGTTTAAAAGCATTTTCATTCATTATGGAGGCCCGCGAAGGATCGCGGGACCATCCGCAACCAGGCTGCTGGCCACTTGCCGCACCTGTGACGCAATGGCATAAGAACGCTACAACTCGACAAGGCCGAGACAAGGATAGCCATCTTGCGCATTTTTTCCCGTGTATTAATGCTGATACTTCTAGCATTCGGCCTGCTGCTGGCCGTGGTGCTCTATTACACCCTCAACCCCAAGCTGCCGGATTACGTGCCCGTGGAGCAGGTGCACTATCAGGAACAATGGAGCGAAGCCGATCGCCAGACCTACTACTTCACGCCCCAGGGCACCCAGGTAAAAGGCCTGCATTACGACTGGTTCACCGCTCTGGAGCTGCCGTTCTCGGACCAGCGTTTTGCCACACCCGACTACCTCGCACGCTTCGGCTTTCTGGTCGACCCCAAGCAGGTGCCCAGCGCACAAAACCCCGGCAACCTGCCGGTGGGTTTCGCCCGGCACCAGAACGCCGGCAGCCAGGTGCAGTATCTGGATATCACCTGCGCCGCCTGCCACACCGGCGAGCTGCATTTCAAAAACCAGGCGCTGCGCATCGACGGTGGCTCGGCCCAGCATGTGCTGCCATCCAGCGTACCGACCTTGCGCGGTGGCAGTTTCGGCCAGGCGCTGGTGGCCAGCCTTGCCGCCACCTACTACTTGCCCTGGAAATTCGATCGCTTCGCCCATAACGTGCTCGGCCACGACTATGACGATCACCACAAGCAACAACTGCGTCAGGACTTCAAGCAGTCGCTGAACCAGTTCCTTAAAGTTGCCTGGAACGACACGCACCGTGGCCTCTACCCCACCGAAGAAGGCCCGGGCCGCACCGACGCATTTGGCCGCATCGCCAACGCCAGCTTTGGCGATGCCATCTCGCCGGCTAACTACCGGGTCGCCAATGCGCCGGTGGACTACCCGCACCTGTGGGACATCTGGACCTTCGACTGGGTGCAATGGAACGGCTCGGCTCAGCAGCCCATGGCGCGCAACATCGGCGAGGCCTTGGGCGTAGGCGCCACCCTGGACTTTTTCGACGCGGCCGGCCAACCCCTTCAGGGCGATGCGCGCTACCCTTCCAGCGTGCGCGTGCGCGACCTCAACCGGATCGAAGAAACCCTGCAACGCCTCAAGCCGCCGACCTGGCCGCAAGACCTGTTCGGCGCCATCGACAAGCCTCTCGCCGCGCAAGGCCGCGCGCTGTTCGCCGAGAACTGCGCCGGTTGCCATGTGCCAGCGGTCACTCAGGAAAACGGCCGCCCAGTGCAGCAACTGAAGATGCTGCCCGTGGACTACATCGGTACCGACCCAGGCACGGCCAATAACATCGCCGACCAGCGCTACGACCTCAGCGCCCTGCAGTGGGACCCGGCCGAGCTGGCCAAGCTTAATGTCGAGCTGCACCCCACGCCCACCGCGCCGCTGGACCTGCACAACCTGTCCGTGGCCCAAGGCCTGGCCTACGTCACCGCCTTTGTCGAAGAGCACGCCTACCGCGCTGCCGGTGTAACCCCGGCCGAACGCCCCGGCCTGGACGGTTTTGGCTTGCCCATCGGCGTGCGTGAATTGCGCGCCTACAAGGCCCGACCGCTGGCCGGCGTGTGGGCCACGCCGCCGTTCCTGCACAACGGCTCGGTGCCGACGATCTACCAATTGCTCTCGCCCCAGGACGAGCGCAGCACCACCTTCTACAAAGGCACGTTCAATTACGACCCACGTCACTTGGGCTTTGAAACAGGTGCGTTCAAAAACGCGTTTTTGTTCGATACCAAAATCACCGGCAACCACAACAGCGGTCACGAATTCCGTGACGGCAAACGTGGCAATGGCGTGATCGGCCGTGGCCTGCTGCCGCAGGAACGCTGGGCGCTGCTGGAATACCTCAAAGTGCTGGGCGGCCCGCTGGAGCAACCACTGCCATGATTATCCGATCTCAATACAACCAACGTTCGCTGCTCGCACGCCTCTGGCTGCGCCTGGGCGCCTTTCTCGGTAAAACCCTGCTATGGCTGGTAGGTTTGGGGCTGCTGGGCTGGCTGATCGCCACAGCCTGGTTCGCCTGGCAACACAGCGGCCCGGTGTCGCCGGATGAACAGATCCCGCCCGGCGAAACCGCCATGACCCAAGGCATCATCCAGACGGCGGTGCGTATCGTCGATCAGCATCGCGAAGGCACGCGCTACCTGCGTGACGCGCATGCCAAGGCCCACGGCTGTGTGAAGGCGGAAGTCAGCGTGCTGGCGGACCTCGACCCGGCGCTGCGCCAAGGCGTATTCGCTGAACCGGGCAAGACCTGGCAGGCGCAGATGCGCCTGTCCAACGGCAACGCCTACCCGCAGTTCGACAGCATCCGCGATGCGCGGGGCATGGCGATCAAGCTGCTGGATGTGCCGGGCAAACAGTTGATGGCCGACCAACAGGCGCGCACGGAACAGGACTTCGTGATGTTCAGTCACCCGAACTTTTTTGTCAGTGATGTGGCCGAATACGCGCAGAACATCGGCGCCCAGGCTGACGGCAAAAAGGTACTGGCGTTCTTTCCCACAGCCGACCCACGCAGCTGGCAGGTACGTCACCTGTTTATCGCCCTGGCCACCCTGGCGCCCGCACCGGCGAGCCCGACGCAGACTACGTATTTTTCAGTTTCGCCCTACAAATTTGGCGCGGCAAATGCCAAGTTTCGTGTAGCGCCTGACCCACAGAGTTGCCCTGAATATGTGCTGCCCAAGCAGAATCAGGACCTGCCGAACTTTCTGCGCAGTGCGCTGAACCAGCAGCTGTCCACCGACCGCGTGCCCGCGTGTTTTGTGTTGCAGATTCAGCGGCAGAATCCGCAGAAGTTCATGCCGATCGAAGACACCAGCATCGAATGGAAAGAGAGTGATGCGGCTTATGAGACGGTGGCCAAAGTGCGGATTGCTGCGCAGGACTTTGATACGCCCGCGTTGAATCTTGCCTGTGATAACCAGTCGTTCAACCCGTGGTTCGGGTTGGAGGCGCATCGGCCGATTGGTGGGATCAACCGGTTGCGTAAGGCGGTGTATGAAGCGGTGAGCGACTATCGGCATAGTCGCAACTTGTGAGGTCATGATCGTTCTCACGCTCTGCGTGGGAACGATCACCTTCAAGCCGGCCGTAAAGAATCCGTATAAATCCGAAGTTCCCCATAACGATTACGTCGCCTCTATTGAACAACCAAACCCCAAACTCTACCGTCACCTCCTACCTCCCAAACCCGTAGGAAGTTATCGTGGAAAGTTCAACTTTAGGCATGCTCGTCCTGTCAATGATTGCGCTCTTCGGCACCGCCGCGTTTTGTTTCGAACACCTCGCTACCCGCAGCGAGAAGAAAAAGAAAGCCAAATAAGCTGATCGTCGAAATCAGCCGAACCCCAGACTTTCAAGGTTGATCCCGTCGGCGCTGACCTACGCCTTTGGAAGCATGCTGTTGCAACGCCGCCAGGGCTGGGTGCTGACACATCGGCAATTGCTGCTCGACGTGCGGAGCCTCGATTACGGCGACCGCCCGCACTATTTGCGTGCGCACAGGGTGCACTTGCGGCAGATACCGGAGACCGACCCGGCGCAGCCACAGCGTTTTATTACCGAGTTGCAGGTGGGTTATCGGTTAATGGGCATGAACTGATGTGCGCCGCCGCCCTGTTCCAAAGCGCTAATAAAAATCACCGAAAAAAGCACGCGCCAGGTTTGACTCACGTACCTGAATTCACTCGCACTAGATGTAGGAGCTCTCCCAAACCAGCACTTCATGTTATGCATTATATTGTTGGAACTGTGCGCCCCCATAAAGAAACATTCCCTAATGACTCAGATCTTTCATAAAGCTCAATGCCCCTCGTAGACTGGATACGTTCAACCGAACCATTCCATATCACGAGTTGCCAGGTGATCGCTATGAACGTTAATCCCTCAGTCCCAATGTCGCCGCCGATTGTTACACAAGTGGATAATCTACCCAGTCCAAACACTGATCCCGACACGCGCCCTGCCGCCGACTCATACTGGAACGGCGTAGATAATTTGGCCACACGGTCTTCGCGCTGGATAGACAAAGATGGAAATGGAAAAATAGATATCGAAGTGGACTTTTCCGCAGGCCCTGGCAGCTACTTCAAAAAACTGGGACTTACCGGCCACTCAGAACTGAGCGCCGAGCAGAAACAGGAACTTATTGATCAAATGATCGATATCAGCTTCGAAACAAACTTGGTATTCCATGACAAAGGCACACTGGAAAAACCTGACGGCACTATAAATTTTGGTAACTTCGCGCCGGTCCCATCGAACGGCAAAAACCTGGTTCAGGTCAACTTTCCGGAAAATGCTTCCGCTCCACATAACCCAGATAAGCCGGAGGAACCTGCTGAGGCCTATGTCAGGGGCGATGCGCGCAATTTAAAGGCCAACGGCCGTAATCGCGGCGGCCACGCGCTTGCTCACGCTCTGCTGCATGCACTGGGCCTGCCTCATCCAAATCCTGACGACAAGAGCAATAAACCTGCAAACCCTACAGACTCTCAAGGTTACAGCCTTCTCAGCAGTGTCCCGGAAACGGCAACAGGTCACGACTATCACGGCAATTACGTAACGCGCGCCCAAATGCATGATATGAGTGCACTCACGTTAAGGTATGGCTCTAACACTGAGAACAGGCGTAAATTTCAGGAAGTATTCTACGATGCAAATTCCATTACTCAAAGTGATAGCCCCGTCACGATGACGATAGCCAGCGGGGACGGTGACGAAACCCTCTTGGCGGACAAAGATACACATGATCAATATATCAATTTGAATCATGGCACGTTCTCCAGCATTGGTGGGTTCACGAATAACGTCGCCATTACGCGAGGTACGCACATTGAAGATGTTGCAGCGGGTTCGGGCACTAACAAGATCGTTGCAAGTACTGTCAAAAACTTAATCGTTGTGGGCAGTGGCCAAAATACGGTTATCTTCAATAATCCCTGGGATTCTACGCCTCGAGACACCGATATAATTCATGGCTTTAAAAGTGGCACCGACAAAGTGGACATCAGTGGTTTTTCCCAGAAGTTGTATAATGGAACATTTACGGTCGGAACTCCCCACTTGGATATTCAAAGGACACCGGATGGACAATCCTTTGTAAGGTACTGGAGCGTCTACAACCCGGCGCAGCCCTCAGCACCTGATTTCAAAGTGCGTGCGGATGGTATCCAAATGAGCGATATCATCACTAAGTAGTAGAATGGGCAGAAAAACTGCAGATGACTTCACCTCACCGACTTAGCATTAATCGGCAATCAGGAAGGCTGGAGAATCGACTTAAATTTTTTGCAAAAAAAGCCCGCTCAATGAGCGGGCTTCTTGCGGTGACCTGGCGTTCAGTGTTCCAGGTTACCAAATATGGCGCAGCGGACGGGACTCGAACCCGCGACCCCCGGCGTGACAGGCCGGTATTCTAACCGACTGAACTACCGCTGCGCGTAACACTTGAAACGAATGGTGGGTGATGACGGGATCGAACCGCCGACATTCTGCTTGTAAGGCAGACGCTCTCCCAGCTGAGCTAATCACCCTTCGCTTCGGTGTGGGCGGCATAATACACCAAAAATCTGCAATGTCTTGATTTAAATGCAATTTATTTAAAATAATTTCTCCAACGCCCTCCGCGCCCCGAAAAACGGGGCTTCAAGCCGCCAAATGCGAGTCTATTGCGTTTATACGCTGCTTGGCGGCACAATTAAAAACCATTCTCAATAACACCTGAGCCGCGCCTATGTCTGTGGGTGAACCGCCATTCCAACGGGAAATAACCCTGCTCTACAGTGAGCATCACGGCTGGCTGCTCGGTTGGTTGCGGCGCAAACTCGGTTGCCGCCAGAACGCAGCGGACCTGGCGCAGGACACTTTTGCGCGAATTCTCAATACCCGAGAATCCGTGGCAAGCATTCGTGAACCGCGTGCTTATTTAAGTACCACGGCGCGACGCCTGCTGATCGATCAGGCGCGGCGTAAACAGATTGAGCAGGCTTACCTGCAAGAGTTGGCGCTCACGGTGGACGCGCTGGAGGGTTTCCAGTCGCCGGAGCAAATCCACACCACCCTCGAAGCGCTCGAGCACATCGCGTTTATTCTGGAAGGCATGCACGCATACTCGCGACAGGCGTTTGTGCTGTATTACCTGGAAGAAATGACCCAGCAACAAATCGCCCGCCAGCTCAAACTGTCGGAACGCACCGTGCGCAAGTACCTGATCCAGGCACTGGTGCATTGCGGCCACAGCATGGACACCTGAACTGCCCATGCCAGACACCCATCAGCAAATCGAAGAACAGGCGGCCGAATGGCTGCTGCGCCTGCACGAAGGTGATTTGAGCGAAGCCCAGCGCATGGCGTTCGAACGCTGGAAGCAACAAGGCCCGCAATACGCTGCAGCCGCTGCGCGCATGGAAGCCGTGATTGCGCGGATGCAGGCGTTGCGCGCAAAAAAATCACCCGCGCGGGCGGCACTCAACGCAGCATTTGCTCAGCACAAATCGGGCCGCGGAAAAAACGCGGTACGCGCCCTGCTACTGGCATGCAGCCTCGCAATTCCTGCGGCGGCGTTGCTTGTCAGCCCTTATCCGCAACAGTGGATGGCCGATGTGCGTAACGGCCCCGGTCAGTGGCAAACCCTGCAACTGGCGGACGGCTCGACGCTCACCCTCAACGGCATCAGCGCGGCGAACCTGCATTTCGATCAGCAGCAGCGCCGGATTGAATTGCTGCAAGGTGAGATCCTGGTGGAAGTCGCCCATGACAGCGCACGGCCCTTTATCGTGCAAACGCCGCAAGGCACGCTGCGTGCGCTGGGCACGCGGTTTGTGGTCAAGCGTGAGGGTGATGTCACCGTACTGAGCATGTTGCAGTCGCGCGTGGCGGCGCACAGCACGAATGCCCAGGAGACAGTGGAAGTGGACGCCGGCGCGCAGGCACTGATGAGTTCGAACGAAGTGCGCCTGAGCGGCCGTATCGACCCGGCCAGCGTCGACGAAGCCTGGCGCCGCCATCAGTTAGTGGTGGAAAACCGACCGTTGTCCGACGTGCTGGATGAAATCGCCCGCCATAGGGTCGGCTATCTGCAATTTGATCGCGCCAGCCTGCAAAACCTGCGGGTGTCGGCGGTGATTCCGCTGGATGACAGCGATCAAGCCCTGCAATTGCTGGCGCAAACCTTGCCGATCAAGGTCCGCCACTTCACACCCTGGCTGATGGTCGTAAGCCCTGAAACAGCGCCCAATAAATAATTATTCGCATTTGCTTCCGGTTTTTTCGAGGTTGCCCGTCAAGCAAGGTAATTCGACACGTAAAGGATTGCCCTGACCATGCACACCCCTTCTGACCCACGCGGGCGCTTTGGCCTGCTCAAAAGTGCGCCGCTTTCCCTGGCCATATTGGCCGCGACCACCCTGAGCACTCACCTGGCACAGGCGGACACGGTCAACGTCGCCGCCCAAGCCTACGACATTCCCGCCGGGCCGCTGGGCACTTCGCTCAACCGCTTTGCCCAGCAGGCTGGCGTGGCGATTGTGTTCCAGCCCCAGGCACTTGAAGGCCTGCAAAGCCCAGGCTTGAAGGGCAACTTTGCCACACAGGACGGCTTTGATCGGTTGCTGCAAGGCAGTGGCTATCGCGCCGTTAAAGGTGCGCAGGGGTACGCGCTGCAGGCCATTGCGACGGCCAGCAGCGGCAGCATGGAACTAGGCCCCACCGAGGTGACTGCCACCCAATTGGGTAACGTCACCGAAGGCACCGGCTCCTACACGCCCGGCACTATCGCCACCTCGACGCGCTTGATTCTGACACCCAAACAAACCCCGCAATCGGTGAGCGTGGTCACCCGCCAACACATGGATGACTTTGGCCTGAACAACGTCGACGACGTGATGCGCCATACCCCGGGCATCACCGTGTCGGCCTTCGACACCGAGCGCAGCAACTATTACGCGCGCGGGTTTTCGATCAATAACTTCCAGTACGACGGCATTCCTTCGACCGCGCGCAACATCGCCTACTCGGCGGGCAACACCCTCAGCGACATGGCGATCTACGACCGCGTGGAAGTGCTCAAAGGCGCCACCGGCCTGCTCACCGGCGCCGGCTCACTGGGAGCGACGATCAACCTGGTGCGCAAAAAACCCACCGCCGATTTCCAGGGCCACGCCACCCTCGGTGCCGGCTCATGGGACAACTACCGCAGCGAACTGGACGTAAGCGGCCCGATGACCGACAGCGGCAATGTGCGCGGCCGAGCCGTCGCAGCCTATCAAGACAAGCGCTCGTTCATGGACCGCTACTCGCGCAAGAGCCCGACGTACTACGGCATCATGGAGTTCGACCTGTCACCCGACACCCTGCTGACCGTGGGCGGCGACTATCAGGACACGTTGCCGACCGCATCGTCGTGGTCCGGCAGCTTCCCGCTGATCAACTCCCAGGGCGAGCGCAACAGCGTCAAGCGCTCGTTCAACAATGCTGCCAACTGGAGCAGTTGGGAGCAATACACCCGCACCGTGTTCGCCATGCTGGAACATGACCTGGGTAATGGCTGGGTCGGCAAGCTGCAACTCGATCACAAGATCAATGGCTACCACGCGCTGATGGGCTCGATCCAGGGCGACCAGCCACAGCCCGACGGCACGGCCAACCTCACTTCCGGCAAATACACCGGTGACACCGTCAGCGACTCGGCCGACCTGTATGTAAGCGGCCCGTTCAGCCTCGGCGGTCGCGAGCATGAATTGGTACTGGGCGGCTCCATCAGCGCATCGGAGTGGAAAGGCAAGGGTTACTGGAACCTGGCCCCCAATACCGTCGACTTCAACCACTGGCGCGGCCACGCCACGCTGCCGGATTGGGGCAGTGCGCAATCACTGATCGACGACACCGTGCGCCAGACCGGCGCCTACGTCACCACGCGCTTGAACCTCGCCGACGACCTCAAGCTGCTGCTGGGCGGGCGCGTGGTCAACTACCAGGTCACCGGCAACAACCCGAGCTACCGCGAGTCCGGGCGATTCGTGCCGTATGTGGGTGCCGTTTACGACCTGAACGACACTTATTCGGTGTACGCCAGCTACACCGATATCTTCATGCCTCAGGAAAACTACAACCGCGACCGCGAGAACAAACTGCTTGAACCGGACGAGGGCCAGAACTGGGAGTTTGGCCTCAAAGCCGACTTCCTCGACGGCCGCCTCAACGCCAGCGCCGCCTACTTTGAAATCCACGAATCCAACCGTGCGCTCTCCGACGACGAGTACAACAACCAGACACCGATACCGTCCAACTACGCTTATAAAAGCAGCAAGGCGGTAACCAAAGGCTACGAAGTGGAAGTGTCCGGCGAGATTGCGCCGGGCTGGCAGTTGCAGGCCGGGTACACCCACAAGGTCGTGCGCGATGACAAGGACGTGAAGATTTCTACCTTTGAGCCCGAAGACCAGGTCAAGCTGTACACCACCTATAAACTCAAGGGCAACCTGGACAAGCTCACCGTCGGCGGCGGTGTGCGCTGGCAGAGCGTGGGCTGGCAGGATATCTACAACAACCCGCACAAGGGTTATGAAGAGTTCTCCCAGGACGCTTATTGGCTGGTTGACCTGATGACCCGCTACCAGGTGACCAAGAACGTGTCGGCGACGCTGAACCTCAACAATATCTTCGACAAGTCCTACTACACCAATATCGGCTTCTATAACTCCGCCGCGTATGGCGAGCCGCGCAACGTGATGGTGACAACACGTTGGGATTTCTGACCCGCCCATAAAAAAAACGCCGCCGATCATCGGAAATGATCGGCGGCGTTTTTGGGTTTTTACAAGACCCGGACAGCAAAAAGCCCGCTCAATGAGCGGGCTTTCTGTGGTGACCTGGCGTTCAGTGTTCCAGGTTGCCGAATATGGCGCAGCGGACGGGACTCGAACCCGCGACCCCCGGCGTGACAGGCCGGTATTCTAACCGACTGAACTACCGCTGCGCGAAACACTTGAAACGAATGGTGGGTGATGACGGGATCGAACCGCCGACATTCTGCTTGTAAGGCAGACGCTCTCCCAGCTGAGCTAATCACCCTTCGCTTCGGTGTGGCGCGCATTCTACGGAGCGACCTTAAGTCTGGCAAGCACTTTCTTAAATCTTTTTTTTCAGCCCTTCCAATGGCTTAGGCAGGGTTGGCCTCAGCCCGGATCAAGAGAATAATGCCCCCCTTTGTATAAAGGAGAGACTCACCCCATGTGGTTCAAGAACCTGCTTATCTATCGCCTGACCCAAGATCTGCCTGTTGATGCCGAGGCGTTGGAAGCGGCCATGGCCACCAAACTGGCGCGCCCATGTGCAAGCCAGGAGTTGACCACTTACGGTTTCGTCGCGCCTTTTGGTAAAGGTGAAGACGCTCCCCTGGTGCATGTCAGCGGTGACTTCCTGCTGATCGCTGCACGCAAGGAAGAACGCATCCTGCCGGGTAGCGTAGTGCGTGACGCGCTTAAAGAGAAAGTCGAAGAGATCGAGGCCGAGCAAATGCGCAAGGTCTATAAGAAGGAACGCGACCAGATCAAGGATGAAATCATCCAGGCCTTCCTGCCGCGCGCCTTTATCCGTCGCTCGTCGACCTTCGCCGCCATTGCGCCGAAGCAAGGCCTGATCCTGGTCAACTCGGCCAGCCCGAAACGCGCTGAAGACTTGCTGTCGACCCTGCGCGAAGTGATCGGCACCCTGCCGGTACGCCCGCTGACGGTTAAAACCGCACCAACGGCGATCATGACCGACTGGGTCACCACGCAGAAGCCGGCCGATGACTTCTTCGTCCTCGACGAATGCGAACTGCGCGACACCCACGAAGACGGCGGCATCGTGCGTTGCAAGCGCCAGGACCTGACCGGCGAAGAGATCCAACTGCACCTGACCACCGGCAAAGTCGTGACGCAATTGTCCCTGGCCTGGCAGGACAAGTTGTCGTTCATGCTCGACGACAAAATGACCGTCAAGCGCCTGAAGTTCGAAGACCTGCTGCAAGACCAGGCGGAACAGGACGGCGGCGACGAGGCATTGGGCCAACTGGATGCCAGCTTTACCCTGATGATGCTGACGTTTGGTGAGTTCCTGCCGGCGCTGGTTGAGGCATTGGGCGGCGAAGAAACCCCACAAGGCATCTAAGCCATGTAAAGATCAAAATGTGGGAGCGGGCTTGCTCGCGAATGCGGTGGATCAGTCACCCGATGCATTGACTGACACACCGCATTCG
>NZ_CBFHAZ010000121.1:0-18774 GCF_965653655.1 Pseudomonas onubensis
CCACGATGGCCGAACGCAGGCTTGAATCCGTGGGTAACCCGGCAGGACGCCGGGTTAGCCGCGCTGGGCCAAGGATGGCCCATCGCGGCGGCCCACGGATTCAAGCCGGAGTGAGGGCACACCGAGCATTAGCGAGGTGCCGAGTGGTGGGGCGAAGACTTTTTGGTTACTTTTGTGTCTTTACAAAAGTGACCCGCTGTAAGAGCGGAACCATAGGCGGCCGTTACCGCAGCAACGGATATGTACTCAACACCCCCAGCTACAACCGAGACTTGCGCAAAGGAAAAAGACTGTTAAGCGTATCAATCAACCGCACCAGATAAATGGGCTTGCGAAACAAATCCAACACCTGCAACCGCAGCATGTCACTCACATCATCCATCTCCGCATGCCCAGACATCACAATCACCGGCAAATGCTGACGATCCGTGTGCTCACGCAAGCGCTTGATCAGCGAGATGCCACTCTCCTCAGGCATACGCAGGTCAGTAATAACCAGGGCAATGTCAGGATTCAGCGTCAGCTCTTGCAACGCGTAAGTCACAGAGGTAGCGGTAAAACAAACGAAGCCCTCGTTCTCCAGCGACTCCGCCAGTTCTACGAGGGCATCTTCTTCGTCGTCCACCAACAGGATTTGTTGACGCAAAAGTGCAGCTGCAGCATTCATGGGCACTACCTGATGTCATCAATCAAAACCGTCTGAACTCAACAGCAGGCTGCGCCAAACTCACGTCGTGGTAATCGCCGTCTGAATTTTGCCAAAGAACGTCGTAATCTGAGGCCCCAGCGTCGTCCCAGCCGCCAGTACCACCAACGCTACAATGGCCACGAGAATGAGATATTCAATTGCCGTTGCGCCGTCCTTGCGCCGAAAAAACACCTGCAGTTGCACATACAGTCTCACCAACAGATCAAGGACCATGTTACTTCTCCTCTGGCGACCCAACGCCATATCAAGGCTCTACCCACGGAACTGAATAGTCATTACTTACGTTGTAGTAATGGCCGTCTGGATCTTGCCAAAGAATGTAGTGATCTTCGGCCCCAGCGTCGTCCCGGCTGCCAGTATCACCAATGCTACAATTGCCACCAGAATCAGATATTCAATCGCGGTCGCGCCTTCTTTGCGATGAAAAAGTAGCTGAAGTTGAACATGGAGTTTAATCAACAGTTCGAGGATCATCGTACTACTCCTTTGGGCGACCAGACGCCCTGGCTCGGTGCTGCACAGTAATTGCCATGTGCCACCTGAGCATTGTCAACAAACCCCGCCCTCACAACTGTAAGAACTGATTAATCACAAAGTAGTGGTCATTTTACTGGCGCCTGAATCCCTTGTTTTCAAGGCTATCGAGGGGCGCTACGAAGAAATCTTTCTGTCAGTAATGGCATTTCGTCCTAGCTGAACTACCTTCAAATAGCGAAATAGTTAGTCACTGTTCATAGCAGCCGAGTTGCGGAATTAGCCTGTTGGGATCGACGGGTTTTAGTGCAACAGGAAAAGGAGAGCCGTCATGAACACGCGTCTGAGCATGGTACTGGCCGGTGTGCTCTTGGTGGGTGCGCTGTTTGCCGGTTACTGGGGTTTGGTGCTCAGCCGCGAGCCTGCCCCAGCGCCGCCACCGCCGCCAACTGCACCGGTAGAAAAAGCCGTCGCCGTGGTCGAGGACCAGACCCGCCAATCGGTGGTGGTACTGGCCCACGATGTACCGCCCTTTATTGCCCTGACCGCCGCAGACCTGAGCATCGAAAAACTGCGCACAGCGCCAGCGGGCAGTATGACCAGTGTCGACCAGGCCATCGGCCGCACACCGTGGCGCGCCCTGCAGGCCGGCACCTGGCTTAACGATGAGAGCTTCAGCCCGGGCGGCCCGCTGGCCCGCATGATCCGCCCCAACGAACGCGCGCTGGCGGTTGCCGTAGATGAAGTGATTGGCGCAGCCGGTCAGTTGAGCCCCGGCGACTATGTGGACGTGTTGCTGTACCTGCGCCAGGACGTCGCCAACGTCGAACAATCCGCCCAAGTGGTGATCCCCGCGATGCGCCTGCTCAGCGTCGGCGATCAAATGGGCCTGACCAACGACGGCGTTCCCGCTTCGCCACCGGCAATGACCGCCGAAGAAAAGGCCCAGCGCCATGCGCCCTCTCGCACAGTGGTGCTGGCGGTGCCCGAACAACTGCTGAGCCAACTGATGCTGGCGACCCAGGCCGGCACCTTGCGCCTGGCCGTGCGCAGCGCCGATGAACGCTTGCTGAGCCACTACTGGGCCGGTGAAAGCGATGCACCGGGCAAGCTGCAAAGCGCCAACCGCGACCTTTACCAATTCACCCAACTGGCCTTCGTCCAGGCGCCCAAAAAAGTCGCCCAGGGTGGCCCCGCGCGCCGCACCGGTGTCGAGGTGATACGCGGCAATCAAGCAACCCAACAAACACCCGACTGAACAAGGATGCTGTGCATGAACCGACGTTTCGCACCGGTGTTCACGCTAAAAATCGCCTGTGCCCTGATGCTGTCGAACCTGTCTGTGGGGCTCGTTGCAGCCGCACCGGGCAACTGCGGCAGCCTGGGCCAATTACCCGCAGCGCTTTCGGTGGGCGAAGGCTTGCAACAGGAACTGCAATCTCCCGTGGCCATCACACGCCTGGCGATTGGTGACCCAAAAATCGCTGATGTGCACCTCAACGGCGACCGCGGTTTCCTGCTCACCGGCGTCGCCTCCGGCACCACCAGCCTGATGGTCTGGACCGCCTGTTCGAACACGCCGCGCCAGAGCATGGTGTTCGTCAAAGGCAAGGCTACCTCGGCATTGACCAGCCTGTCGCTGTCGCCGTCGGAAGACCCGACACTGCCCAGCCAGGTGCAAACCGACATCCGTTTTGTCGAAGTCAGCCGCTCCAAACTCAAGGAAGCCAGCACCAAGATCCTCGGCATCGGCAGCAACTTTTTCCTTGGTAGCCCAAAATTGCTCTCGCCTACCGTCGACACGTTCAAGCTGCCGGTGAGCACCACCAACTTCAATATCGGCTTTGGCGGCGGGCGGGTTTCTGCCCTGATCAATGCCCTGGAAAGTAGCGGTTTTGCCTACACCCTGGCGCGTCCAAGCCTGGTAGCCATGAGCGGGCAAAGCGCGACGTTCCTGGCCGGCGGCGAAGTGCCGATCCCGGTGCCCAGCAGCGGCAGTAACAACATCTCGATCGAGTACAAAGAGTTCGGCATTCGCCTGACACTCACCCCGACCGTGATCGACCACAACCGCATTTCCCTCAAGGTAGCGCCGGAAGTCAGCGAGCTGGACTACACCAACGCCGTGGTCATCCAGAACATCCAGGTGCCGGCGCTGACCATCCGCCGCACCGACACCAGCGTGTCACTGGCCGACGGCGAAAGCTTCGTGATCAGCGGCCTGATCAGCAGCACCAACGTCACCAGCATCAGCAAGTTTCCAGGCCTGGGCGATATCCCGATTCTCGGTGCGTTCTTTCGCGATTCCTCGGTTAACCGCCAGGACAAAGAGCTGCTGATGATCGTCACGCCGCACCTGGTGCAGCCGCTGGCCGCCAACGCCCAACTGCCGTCCTTGCCCGGCGAGAAGCTGCGCAACTACGACCCGAACTGGTACCGCCTGTACTTCCTGGAAAACGGCAATTTCGACCGACTCAATGGGTTGTCTCAATGAGCGATAGCCTGAGCCAGACGTTTCTGGCAATCACGCGCAACACCACCGACCTGGAATGGCTGCAGGGCGCGCTGGCGCCGCTTGGCCAAGTGGTCAGCGCCGGCAGCGGCACCCTCGACGAGCTGCTCGCGCTGGTGGACGTGACCTTCGCCAACCTGGTGTTTGTCGGCCTCGACCGCGAACACGTGGTGGCCCAAAGCGCGCTGATCGAAGGCGCGCTGGAGGCCAAGCCGATGCTCGCCATCGTCGCCCTCGGCGATGGCATGGACAACCAGCTTGTACTCAATGCCATGCGCGCCGGTGCGCGTGATTTTGTCGCCTACGGCTCACGCTCCAGCGAAGTCGCCGGGCTGGTACGCCGCCTGAGCAAACGCCTGCCGCCGGTGACCACCAACACTCAACTGGGTGGCCTCACCGTGCTCTACGGCACCCAAAGCAATGCCGACGGCGCGCTGCTGGCCAGCCACTTGGCGCTGGTGGTGCAAAAGAGCGGCCAGCAAACCCTGTTGCTAGACCTGGGCCTGCCGCGCGGTGACAGCCTCGCGTTGTTGGGGCTGGAAAGCTCGTTCAATTTCGGTGATGCCTTGCGCCACCTCAGGCGCCTGGACACCACCTTGATCAACAGCGCGTTTACCTCTGCCGAAGACGGCCTGCGCATCCTCGCCTATGCCCCCAATGACGAGCCCCTGGAACAGACCAGCGCGGCCGAACTGTACATGCTGCTCAGTGCCTTGCGCCAGCACTTCCAGCATATCGTGGTGAACCTCGCCGGCCAGCCGGACAGCGAAGCGCTACGCACCTTTGTCAGCCACTGCGACAAGCTGCTGTGGTGCACCGACCAGAGTGTGCTGGACTGCCGGCGTAACCTTGGCGTGCTGAACCAGTGGCGCGAAAAAGGCATGAAGCTGGAACACGCCAAGCTGCTGGTCGACCGCTACATCAAAGGCTGCGCGCCCGACGCCGATGCCCTGGGCAAGAGCTATGGGCTGGAGGTGATCGCGGTGCTGCCGTTGAGCCCGGAGGTGCGCTTGAATGCCAAAAACCAAGGGCAAACCCTGTTCGCCCTGGCCCCGCGAGAAACCCTGACCCACAACCTCAAAACCCTGGGCGAGCGCCTGGCAAAGCGCTCCGAAGGCATGAAAAAACCCTCGCACACCTGGTTTGAGCGCTTGCTGAGAGCCGGCAAATGAACGGTGAAAAACTCTTCGGCTCACCCGCTCGCGGCGTCGGCGGCAACACTGACCACGACGGCCTCAAGCTGGTGCTGCATCGCTACATCATCGATGCCATCGAGGAGTCAGGCAAAAATTTGCTCGAGGGTTCACGCCCGCTGTTGGCGCAGTTTGTCATCGACAAAGTGGCCGAATACATCAACCGCATGCACCTGGCGATTTCCCGTTATGAGATGGAGCGCCTGGCCGAAGAGATCGTCGATGAACTGACCGGTTTCGGCCCGCTGGAAGTGTTGCTGCGCGACCCGTCCGTAACCGAAATCCTGGTCAACGGCCCGCACCGGGTATTTATCGAACGTGACGGTTTGCTGCATCAAAGCGACCTGCGCTTTATTGATTCACACCACGTTGAGCGCGTGATGCAACGCATCCTCGCACCACTGGGGCGGCGCCTGGATGAGTCGTCGCCGATGGTCGATGCGCGTCTGCCGGATGGCAGCCGGGTCAATGCGATCATCCCGCCGATTGCGCTGGACGGGCCGTGCCTGTCGATTCGAAAGTTTCGCAAGGACATGCTTAAAAGCAGCGACCTGGTGGCAATGCAGACCATCGACCAGAACATCTTTGACTTCTTCCAGGAAGCCGTGGGCAAGCGCTGCAATATCCTGATCAGCGGCGGTACCGGCACCGGAAAAACCACGCTGCTGAATATTCTCAGCCAACTGATCAACCCCCATGAACGCCTGGTCACCATCGAAGACGTGGCCGAGCTGCAATTGGGCCACCCCCACGTGGTGCGCCTGGAAACCCGCCCGCCGAATGCCGAGGGCCACGGCGAGGTCAAGGCCAGCGACCTGATCCGCAACGCCCTGCGGATGCGCCCCGACCGCATCATCCTTGGCGAGATCCGTGGCGTGGAAGTGCTTGATGTACTTACCGCCATGAACACCGGCCACGACGGTTCCATGAGTACCGTACACGCCAACAACGCCGCCGATGCGCTGCTGCGCCTGGAAACCCTGGTGGGCCTGACCGGCCGTGTGGTGGCGGAAAAAACCCTGCGGCAAATGATCTGCGCGGCGCTCGATGTGGTGATCCAGTTGACCCGTTTGCCGGACGGGCGTCGCTGCGTCAGCGAAGTGGTCGAGGTGGTGGGTGTCCGTGAAGACGTGTACGTCACCAACACCCTGTTCCGTCATGACCGACGCACCGGCTTCGGCTTCTTGCGCGAAGCGGTCAACCCGGCCGGCGATAAACTGCGCCGCGAACCGGCTTAGCCTTGAAAGGGACATGACCATGACCGGGGCCATTTTGCTACTCATCTGCCTGATCCTGATCGGCCTGTCGATCCGCTCCTTTCAGAACGGCCTGCGCCGTGCCCAGACCGAGCGGGTACTGAGCCGGCTCGCCGAGGGCCAGCCGCAGCTCAGCGAAGAAGCCAACCAGTGGAGTGGCGTGGAGCGGATGTTCCTGCGCGCAGGCCTGGGCAAACCCACGGACAGCCTGGGCCTGTGGCTGGCGATCTGGGCCTTGGGCGTGGCATTGGGGCTGCTGGTGGCCGGCTGGCTCGGCCTGTTGGTGATGCTGGTGCTGCCGCCGTTGCTGCTGCGCGTGTATATCGCCTGGCGCTACCAGCGACGCATCAAGCGCATGATCGAACAGCTGCCGCAATTGCTCGACCACACCGTGCGCAGCCTCAAGGCCGGGCGCACCCTGGCGGATTCGGTGCTGGGCGGCATCGAGATCACTGAAGACCCGTTGCAACAGGCCATGGGCCGTATCCGCCGTAACGTGCAGCTGGGCGTGAGCCTGCCGGAGTCGACCCACGACTTTGCCGAGTTCTACGAGCGTGATGAGTTTCGCCTGTTTGCGCTGGGCTTGAAGATCAACCATCGCTATGGCGGCAACGCCAGCGAACTGCTGGAAAACCTGATCAAGATGATCCGCGAGCGTGAGCAGGCCGCCCGCCAATTGCGCGCCCTGACCGGCGAGACCCGCGTGACCGCCTACGTGCTCGGCGCCCTGCCGATTTCGATGATCGGCTACTTCCTCGCGGTGAACCCGGCGTACCTGATGACCATGTGGAACGACGGCACCGGGCGCATCCTGTTGTTCGTGGCGCTGGGGATGCAGCTGCTGGGCTGCTTCACCTTGTGGCGCATGCTGCGGAGCGTATGAGATGGCTATCCCACTGCTGATCAGCGCCGTTTTGCTCCTGGCCGCCCTGGCGCTGGTGCTGGCCAACCTGCTCAAACACCGGCGCGGCCAACGCCTGGTCACCCAGCGCTTGCAGGGCCAGATGGGGCGTGAACGCACGCTCAATACGTTGATGCGCCAATTGGGCAACAGCCCTATCGCGCAACGCTCGGTCAGCCTGGACAACGAGACCCAACTGTTGCTCAGCCGCGTCGGCTGGCGCCAGGCCAGCCAACGTTCCATGTTCGCCGCCCTGCAGGTCGGCACGCCGCTAGTGGCGCTGGGCATGGTGCTGGTGGGCCAGGAGCTGCTGTTTCCCCACACGGCCTCGCCGTGGCTGGCGCCCGTGATCGGCCTGGGCATCGGTTACCTGCTACCCAAACGCATCCTGGCCAGGGCCGCCAAGGCGCGCCAACAGCGCATCTCCCGTGAGGTCTCGACCTTCATTCCGCTGCTGCGCATCCTGTTCGAGTCCGGCATGGCGGTTGAACAAGCACTGCGCGTGCTGAGCATTGAAGCGCAGCGCCTGCTGCCGGACCTTACCTATGAGTTGCGGCTGATCCTGACGCGTGTCGACTCCGGCCTGGAGCTGAGCGAAGAGCTGGGCAAGACCGCGCGGATGCTGGCCGTGGATGAATTCACCGACACCTGCACCATCCTCCAGCAACTGGTCCAGCAAGGCGGCGGCGCGATGAAATCGCTGCTGGCGCTCAAGCAATTGCTCGACGACCGCCGTCTCACGCGCATCCAGGAATTCGTGTCGAAGATGTCGGCAAAGATGTCGGTGGTGATGATGGTGTTCCTGTTTCCCGCCCTGCTGATCGTGCTCGGGGGGCCGGCGTTCATTGGCATCTCCCGAGCCTTGAGTAACTTATGAGGACCGCCCGATGAAAGCCTTGATAGCCGGTTTTAGCCTGTTGCTGCTCGGGGGTTGCGCCACCAACGGCCAAACGCCGTGGGCGGCCCTGACGGCGGGCGGCAGTTGCCCCAAACCTGGGTCGGACCAGGAACTGGCGCTGAACCTGGCCGATGAAATGGCCGGCGACGGCAAGCTGCACGCCAGCCTGGCCAACCTGCAGAGCCTGCCGGCCAATTTGCCTCAGGTACGCCTGCGCCAGGCCAAGGCGTATCGCCTGCTCGGGCGCAGCGAGGCACAGCCGCTTTATCAAAGCCTGATCGGCACCTGCATGGCGGCCGAAGGCGAACACGGCCTGGGCCAGTTGGCCTCGGCCAAAGGCGACAACGGCCTAGCCATGGCGCATTTGCAACGCGCGGCCCGGTTGGCACCGACGGATGAAAAAATCCGCAATGACCTGGGCGTGGTGTACCTCAACCAACTGCGCCTGGAAGACGCACGCTTCGAGTTCGTGACCGCCATGGAGCTCAAGCAGAGCGACCCGCTGGCGGCGATCAACCTGGTGACCCTGATGATCTATCAGGACAACTGGAAGCAGGCCGCGCAGGTGGCCAGCCAAATGAACCTGAGCCCTGAACAAGTTACCGAGGCCCAGGCCCGCGCCGAGAAACTCAAAGGCGCCAGCGCTCCCGTCACCAAGGCCAAAGACCAGGTAGCTACCATGAGTGATGCCGTAAGCATTCCGAGGAATTGATCATGAAAATGCCTTATCTCACCAGCCTCGCCGTACTGGCATTGCCCCTGAGCGTCATGGCCATCGAGCCCGGCCCGTCTTCGCCGCAGCAGGCGGTGACCGAAAGCTGGCTGACCTTGCAGTCCAGCGGGAAAGCGGCCTCAAGCACCCAGCAAAAAGCCTCCGCCGCCGAGCGTGACCTGGCGGCGCAACGCTTGCTGGAAAGCTACAAGCACCCGATTCCGGAATACTTTGATCAAAAGGCGGGCGGGACAACCCAGGGCGGTAGTTGACAGCAGGACGCGGAGCGT
Organism: Pseudomonas onubensis; assembly: GCF_965653655.1. NCBI lineage: Bacteria > Pseudomonadati > Pseudomonadota > Gammaproteobacteria > Pseudomonadales > Pseudomonadaceae > Pseudomonas > Pseudomonas onubensis. Next base: position 8,946 of record NZ_CBFHAZ010000121.1, read on the forward strand.
CCTGGGCGGCATTCCCACGCAGAGCGTGGGAACGATCATTCAAGACACAAGCGGGCTTTCTGTGGCGAGCAAGCTTGCTTGCGCTGGGGTGCGAAGCGCCCCCAAAAAAGCCGGAGACTGCTGCGCAGTCAACGGGAGCAAGCTCCCTCGCCACAGCAAGCTCCCTCGCCACAGTAAGCCCGCTCCCACAGGTGATCAGTGGGCAGTGACTCGCTGGCGCAGCGCCGAATTACTCGGCGACAACGCCAGCGCCAATTGCGTGCGGTTATGCATGTGCGTCAGGCGCAACACCTGGGACACATACAGCTTCACGGTGTTCTCGGTAATGCCCAGCTCACAGGCAATCTGATAATTGGTCTGCCCCTTGCCCACCAGCCGTGCAACATCCAACTGACGTGGCGACAGCTGGTTGAAGATCGCCGGAATCTCCACCGGCCCGGCCTCCTCTGCAGACACCTCGTCACTCTCATGCCCTGGCGGGCTGCGGCGTGCTTTGTCGAGGTCCTGGTACAGGTCGTTGATGGACTCGGAAAGAAATTGCAGCTTCTGGTTCAAGTGCCCCAATTGCAGCTCTTTCTTGCGCTCCTCCAGCGCCGCTTCCTGGCGCTGCAAGCCTTCGAGCAGTTCATCGAGGTTGATTGGCTTCTGGTAGTAATCCGCGATGCCTGCGCGCAGTGCCTTGATCACATCCTGCTTGTCCGCACGGCCGGTCAACATGATCGCCTCAAAGGCGCGCTGCTTGCCCGCAACCTTCTGCAGGGCCTGGACCAACTCGATGCCGTCCATGTCCGGCATATGCAGATCGCACAGCACCAGGCCAATCTCGGCGTCTTCGGTAAAACGCTTCAAGGCCTGCTGGCTGGATTCACACGGGACACAGCGGAAACCGCTGCTTTCAAGAAATTCACAGAGCTCTTCCACGATCAGCGGTTGATCGTCGACCACGAGCACTTTTACAGCAGAGGTAAGCTTGTTCACGCGCTACTCCATGCATTGCAAGCCAAAAGTTTGACTAATCCTTCACCACGAATATTCCTGTACAACCACGTATTAAACGTAGACGTACTTTCTGACTATGTACATAGCGTTAATACCCTCAGGCGATTAATGGATCCAACACCAGGTGGCGGCAAAACCCACCAGTAAAAACGGCGCAAACGGCAGTTTTCTTGACGGGTCCGGCGCCAGATAACCCAGATGGTTTTTAACCCCTTGACTCATAAGCGGCCAAAGCTTTGGCGCTGCCAAAAGCCACAGCAGATTGGCGATCGCGGCCCCCACAAAGGCCCCCAGCAGGTAGTCGGCATTGGAGGCCAGCGCCAAGGCCGCGAGCAGCTTCACATCGCCGGCACCCAGGCGGCCCAGAGCGTAACCGGGCAAGGTCAACAGCAGCGCCAGAAAAAACGCCCACAGCCCCTGCCCGACGGAAGCGCCGAGCCAGGTGCTGCCCGTCCACACGAGGTAGATCAACGCCAACAGTGCCGCGCCCAGCGTCAGGCGATTGGCAAGCAAGCGCTGGCGAACGTCCTGTACGGCACACAGCCCCAACCACAACAGCACCACTGCGCTATGGATCACGTAAAAAACATCCCTTTTCGCCGATTGATTCTATGCTGATATCAAGTAGTAGCCGTCAGGGTAGACGCGGTGATGAAAACAAGCCTCCCGGATAAGCAAAAAGGCGCGGCAGCCATCGAGTTCATTGCCGTGTTCGTGATTTTTTTTGCCGTGTTCTACGGCACGGTCAGCTATAGCCTGCCGCTGCTGCTGTTGCAGTCGTTCAACCAGGCCACCGCCGAAGCCGTGCGCCTGAGCGTAGGGCTGGACCCGAATATGCAAGGCTACCCCGCCGCCGTACAGGCCACTGCCAAAACGGCGGTCGCCAACCGTTTGGGGTGGATTCCCAACGCCTACAAATTCGACGCTTCCACCCAAGTCACCACCACCTTCACCAGCGGGCTGTTGTCGGTGCAGATCAACTACCCGTCGGCCAACCTCCAGGCGGTGCTGCCCTTTATTGTCCTGCCCGGCATCGGCACAGTGCCGCAACTGCCGGCGACACTGCAGGCCCAGTCGAGCCTGCAGTTTTGACCTCGGGGGACAGACTTTTCGGGCGCCTGCTCGGTCGCAATAGCGCACTGGAAATCGACACGCACGCGCCGCCGTCTGCCGGGCTGCATGTACACCTCGATGCCCAGGGCCGCGTGCTCGACCTCAGCGGCACGCTGCGCCCGCAGTTGCCGCCACTGGTTAACTCGCCGCATTTGCGAGCGCTGCTGAGTGTGCATAGCGCCGTGACGGTTGAAGGCGTGCCCGCCGACTGGCAGCGCCACAGCCTCGACCTGGATTTTCACGGGATCGCCGGGCAAGTCCTGCACACCCGCGGCACGCTTCAACCCTACGACAATGGCTGGCTGCTGCATGCTGTAGACATCGGCGATTTACTCGGCGGCCGGCAATTGGCGGAGCAGCGCGAACAGAACCACCAATTGACCAGCCGCGTCAGTGAGCAACTGCGCGTGTGCAGCCTCAGCCGTCTGCCCGAGGTGTTTAACGAACAGTTAAGCAGCGTGGCGCAGCGCTGGCGTATCCCGTGTGTGGCCCTGGCGTTGCTCGATCAGGAAGACCAGGGTTGGATGATCTACAGCCAGTACGCCAACCATGATGCACCGTTGTTCTGGCACACCGGCCAACGTCTCGGGACCTGCCTGGACAGCCTCAACGGCACAACGCCGCTGAGCCTGCAAGCACCTTATGGGCGCGGCGAGCACCCGCGCTTGCACAGTATTTTCGGGAATGCCGATGGGTTCCTTGTGCCCTATCGCGATGGCCAAGGCATCGCCGCATGGCTGTTGTGCGGCGCCTACAGCGGCCAACTGCACAGCAATGACCGCGACTGGCTAAACCTTGCCGCCGCCCTCGCCGCGCCGCTGCTCAGCCGCCTGCGCGAACACCGCCACCATCAACAACTCGAGCGTCAGGAAGCGTTGCAAGGCCTGTTGGGCACGGGCTGGTTTGAGCTGTTGCCCGCCAGCGGCGAAATCCAGCTCGCCCCTCAATTGATGCGCAACCTCGGCCCGCAGGAAGGTCCGACCCGGCAAGCCCTGGATGCGTGGCTGAACCTTATCCACCCCGCCGATCGCCAGGAGCTGCACAGCCGCCTGCGCGACCTGCAAACCCTCGGCAAACCCTTGCTCGCCAGCGTGCGCCTCAACCGTGGCGACAGCGCCACGCCGACCTGGTATCGCGTGCAGGGCCAAGTGCTGGGCGCCGGTGAACAGCGGCGCTGGGTCGGCTTTATGCTCGACATCAGCGACATCCAGAACCAGCAATTGCAAGCCGACGCCGCCCGCGCCCGCCTGGACAACCTGATCGCCAGCTCTCCGGCGGTGATCTATGTGCAGCGCTATGTGAACGGCGCGCTGCAGCCGGTGTTTTTCAGTCACAGCCTGCTGCCACTGCTCGGTCGCACCCTCGCCGAATGCACCCACGACAGCCTGGTGCAATGGGTACACCCGGATGACCGCGACCTGTACTTCCAGCGCACCCGCCAATTGCTGCGTGAAGGCAGCGTGCGCAGCCGTTATCGCGTGCAAGACACACACGGGGATTACCACTGGTTGCTCGACGAAGCCAAGCTGTTGCGCGACGACCTGGGCGTGCCGGTGGAAGCCGTCGGCCTGTGGCTGGATGTGACCGAGGCGACGTTGGCCGCGCAGCAGATCAAGGACAGTGAGGAGCGCTACCGCATCCTCGTGGAAGACTCCCCGGCGATGATCTGCCGCTACCGCCCGGACCTGACCCTGACGTTCGGCAACACGCCGCTGGCCAATTACCTGGAGTGCCTGCCCGCACACTTGCGCGGGATGAACCTGGGTGAATGGCTGTCGACCGAACAGCGCGAGGCGTTTGTGCAGCGCATCCACCAGCTGACACCGGAGTTCCCGGTGAGCACGGCCGAAATCAGCCTGCAATTGCCCGGCCGCGAACATGCCTGGTGGGTGTGGTCGGACCGAGGCGTTTTCGATGAGCATGGCGCCCTGGTCGAAGTGCAGGCCGTGGGCCGCGACAACACCGAAGTGCGGCGCTCCCAGCAGCAACTCACGCAAAGCGCGAAAATGGCCACCCTCGGTGAAATGGCCACAGGCCTGGCCCATGAGATCAACCAGCCGCTGAACGTGATGCGCATGGCCATCGTCAATGTGCTCAAGCGCCTGAGCAATGGCGACGTACAGATCGATTACCTGACCGAAAAACTCCAGCGCATCGACGCCCAGGTGCAGCGTGCGGCGCGGGTGGTCGACCATATGCGTGTGTTCGGGCGCCGCTCAGAGGTCGAGCAGCAACCTTTCGACCCGGCGCAGGCGTTGGAGGGCACCTTGTCGTTGCTCAGTGAAGGCCTGCGTGGCAAAGGCGTTGAAGTGCGCCTGACCCAGGCGGATATCCCGGTGCAGGTCAAAGGCTACGTCGACCAGCTGGAGCAAGTGCTGATCAACCTGATGGTCAACGCCCGCGATGCGCTGTTGAGCCAGCGCGAGAAGAACCCCGAATTGCGCCCCTGGATCGCCGTGCACACCGATCACGACAGCCGCCACGTGCGCATCTGGGTCGAAGACAATGGCGGCGGCATCGACCCACGCTTGCTGGAGCGCATCTTCGAGCCGTTCTTTACCACCAAGCCGATTGGCGTGGGCACCGGGTTAGGCTTGTCGGTGAGTTACGGCATCGTCGAAAACATGGGCGGACGCCTGAGCGTCAGCAACGGCGAACACGGCGCACGGTTCTGCGTGGAACTGCCCAGGGCCACCGACGTTTAAATCACCAGGTAAGCCTCGCCGGTCTGGCCGCAGGTGAGGTTGGCGCCGACGTTCACATTCACCAGGCTGATACCCAGCATGCTCAGCAAGTTGTTGAGGATCGGGTCGAGCAGCGGCCCGAGCAAGCCATCCACCACCGGCGTGACAATGGCGCTGACGCCACTGAGCAGCGCTGTGACCGTAGGCGCCAGAATGCCCAGCGGGTTTCCTCCGGACGGTTGGTAAGCCGTGATGCCCACGCCATTGAGCGTGGTCGAAAGGCTGCTCACCACATTGGTGGCAGGTGTCGCGGCCTGATAGGTCGGCGCAAGACCCACGTTCGGCGGCGTGGCGAACGGCGTGGTACTGGAGAACACCAGGGTTTGATTGCTCTGCGCAATCGGACTGAGCACCTTGATCGCGATGCCACCACCGGCAAACGGCACGCGCGGGTCACAGCTGCCGATGCCGAGAATCTTGTGGCAGGTCTTGGTGCCAATATCGATCAGGGGCAACGGCGCTACCGTCATCGGCAAGGTGGTGGAAAACGCATTGGTAATACTGCCCACGTTCAACGACGCCAGCGACGTGGTGGTGTAGGCGGTCAGGCTCTTGGTGCCGGCGTTGCCAGTCGGGCAGCTGTAGGCGGTGACGTAGCTGCTGGCGGCGCCGGCATCCAGCACAATGTTGATCGGCAGGTTGCCCGGCAACACCAGCAAATCCGCCTGCTGGCAACCGGCGCCCAGCAAACACAGGGCCGAGTTGATCGTGCTCACCAGGTTCAGGCTCAGCAGGCTGCCGAGTACCGGCGTCAGTGGGCCCAACAGGTCGTTTACCGCCGTATTCAGCCCCGACAACGCACTCAACACGGGCAAGCTCACGGTCACTTCGGTGCGCACTTGAGCGGTGCGCACGTAAATTTTATTTGGCCCTGTAGGGTTGGCCGCCGCCAGCACCGGATTGCCGATGGCCGACAACTGCGGCGGTTCGATCACTTTGACCTGGGTGGTGATATTGGCCAACCCCAGCACACTCACGGGCAAGGTCGCCGCCGCCGCGCTTTTGCTGTTGGACAGTTGCACCACACCCTGGATCAGTTGAAACACCTGCAGGTTGGCATTCAGCGCCGCAGAGGTGGTGCCGGTCTGCAATTGCAGGATCTGCCCGACGGTCAACGGCGCCTGGTTGATCGCGGCGATTTGCAAGCTGCCCAGGGCGGTGATCACGTCCGCCGTTGCACCGTTGGCAGTCAGCACGGTGACCGCGGCCTGGATCAACTGTGAGGCAGTGACGTTGGTGTTGAGCAGCTGGGTGTAGTTACCGGCGGCCACATTGAGGTTGATCGCCAGTTGGTTGAGGTAACTGAGCAGGTTGATATTGGTATTGAGCAAGCCGTTCCAACCGGCGACCGTCAGGTTGACGTTGCCGCCGAGTAAGCCACTGAACAGCGGATTCAACAGGCTGGCACTCGCCGAGTTGACGCTGGCCAGAGTGCTGTTGATGGTGAGCTGGGCCGAGGGTGGCGTCGGCACCGCCGCCACGGCGGTCGCGGTCAATACGGTGTTGAGGCTCAGCGAGTTGCCGGAGAACAACGCCCAAACCCCGGCGGCCACACTGGTGGTCACGGTTTTGCTCACCACCACTTGAATCGCCGATGACACTGCTGGGTTGGCACTGAAGACACGCCGGCCCGACGCGGCGGTGGTCACAGTGCCGCATTGGGTCACCAGTGTATTACCGCTGCCCACCACAAAATGATTGCGCGCCACACTCTGCCCGGCAAACGCCGCCGCGCTCAAACCGCTCAGGCACGTGCCGCTGCGGCTCACCGCTTCCAGCGCCGCCGTGTCCGCCACGCCTTGCAGCTTGCGCTTTTCCAGGTACAGGCGGCCGCTGTCGATCATCAGCAATGTAAAGGCCAGCGCCACCGCCAGCACGCCGGCAGCCATCAGGCCGATTGCGCCACGTTGCCTGGAACCAAGTCGGGGAGACATCGAGCACTCCTGTGCCGGCGAGTTGCCGAGCGCTTACTCTCCTGGGATGCAATTGAGTGTAGACAAGGGCTGAAGCGTGCGCCGATTGATCGTTCCCACGCTCTGCGTGGGAATGCATCCAATGACGCTCGGCGTCACGGCCTCAAGCGCGGACGCGGAGCGTCCATATGCGCCATTCCCACGCGGAGCGTGGGAACGATCAAAAACCCAACGTTTAGTGCGGCGGGTAGTTGGAGAGGATCCTGGTCACCGTACTACGGATGGCATCACTGCGATCCTGCGGGTTCGGCGTGCTGGCCATCATCTGCTCGTCGCTGCCACGCCACACCAGTTTGCCGTCCTTGCCGTCGAGCAGGTCGATCTGGATGGTCGCCACTTTGTAGGTGATGTTGCGCGTTTCGTTGTACATCGGTGCCCCCCAGTAGCCATTCCATGGGCCGCCCCAGGCGCCGCCGTAGTTGGTGGTGACTTGTTGCTGGCGCTCTTCGACAATCAGGTAGGCCTGCACATTCAGGTCTGCCTTGGTGCCTGCGGCGGCGGGGCGCAGGCCACGCTGGTCGAGCTGTTCGCCCACGGCCTGGCGAATGCGTTGCTCGGTGAGGTCGCTCTTGATACGTGGATCATCCGGGCGGTATTGCAGGGCCGGGTCTTTCCAGGCCCAGTTGCGGTAGGCGCCAAAATCGCGGCTGGCATCAAAGTCGTGGTTGACCTGGCTGGTCTGGCAGCCACTCAACAAGACCAGTACAGCTAGTGCAGCAAGGCGGCGAAGCATGGGGTGTTCTCCAAAAGACGGAATCAGCCTGAGATGAGAATAGCGGCTAACTGGGTGGATAAGCGCTCATTGCCTTTTGCATCGCTTCACGCAATGCGTCAGCGCGTTCGCTCAGGCTGCCCTGGCTGGTGGTTTCGGCGCTGGTGCTCCATACCGGCTGACGTGTACGGGCATCGAACAGGCTGACGCGTGCTACCGCAACCGTCACTTCATAGGTGCGTACCACCGGCACCGTGTTGTACATGCCATAGCCGTTGCCATAGCGGTTATAGCCGCCGTAGCCGTAGCCATAGTCGTCCTGCACCTGGCGCAGGCGTTTTTCCAGGCGCACATCGGCGATCACCAACAGGTCGGGAGCGCGGTTGTCATGCAAGGGGCGCAAGCCGCGCTGGTCGAGGGCGCCGCTGACTGCTTCGGCGATTTGCGCCGAATCCGCCCAGGCCGTGCCCGCGGGCAGTTGGCCGTTGAGCCAGCCCCAACTGCGGTAGGCACCATAGTCGCGCACCGGCGCCGGGTAGGCGCTGGCATCAAAGGTATTCGCCGCCTGGGCCGGAGCCGGCGGCATCGGGGCCGAGGCGGCCACGTAGGGGTTGGGCGTGGAGCAAGCGCCCAAGCCCATCGATAACAGAATCAAACAGAGACGACGCATTTCGACCTCCGCAGACTGGGCCGCTTAAACCGGACGGCAGATCCAGTGCAAATAACGCCCAAGTCCGGCAAAGCTTGGGTGACGACGGTGAGCGAGTTCCATCTCCAACAAGTCCTGCAGATTGGCGCGAGCCTGGAACTCCATCGGCATATAGTCGTGGAACACCCGCACGCCGCTTTGGCTTTCGACCTGCCAAAGCCCTTCGAGTTGCGCCGCCAATTCCCGTGGGTCGAGCGGTTGTTGCGGGGTAAGACTTTGCTTCTCGCCGGCCATGTCGTTCTTGCGCATTTTGCGGAAGTGGCCTTTGAGCAGGTTGCGGTAAATCAGTGCATCGCGGTTGTAGAACGCCAGCGACAACCAGCCGCCGGGCACCGTGAGCTGGTGCAGCACCGGCAGGATCGCGTGCGGTTCGGCCAGCCATTCGAGCACGGCGTGGCACAGCACCAGGTCGTAGGGCTCGGTGAGTTGCCCGAGTAAGTGCTGCCAGGGCGCATGGATAAAAGTCGCGCTCTGCCCGGACTCGGCAAACCGCTGACGGGCGCCTTCAAGCATTGGCTCGGCAGGCTCGGCCAGGGTCACTTGATGGCCACGCTCGGCCAGCCACAACGACATATGCCCCAGGCCCGCGCCGATATCCAGCACGCGCAGCGGGCGCTCGGGCAAGGTTTCAGTCAGGTCGGCCTGCAACACCGCCAGGCGAATCGCGCCTTTGGCGCCACCGTAGATCTTCTCGGCAAAGCGCGTGGCCAACTGGTCAAAGTGGCGATCACTCATGGGCAAACCGCCGCTCGCTGTCGGCCAGCTTGGCGCGTACCACTTCGTTCATGTCCAGGCCCAGCTCACTGCACAGCAACAGCAGGTACAGCACGATATCGCCGACTTCCTGCCCGGCATGGGCAAGTTTGTCCGCCGGCAGTTGGCGCGACTGGTCTTCGGTCAGCCACTGGAAGATTTCCACCAGCTCGGACATTTCCACACTGGCGGCCATGGCCAGGTTTTTAGGGCTGTGGAAGCGCTTCCAGTCGTTGGTATCGCGAATACGGTGCAAGCGTTCGGTGAGGTGTTCGAGGTTCATGCGGGGGCTCCTGAAGGTGTATAGCTTCGGGCGGATGCCGGGCGAAGGCAAGTGAATCCCTGTAACGCGTAAACCTCTATGCTAAAAGGGAACTCGCTGGGTGTAATAACGACCAAAGGCTCAGCGACGCCCACCTCTTCATCAGGACACACACATGCAGGTAGAAAGCTTTTTCGAATGGTTGGGCCAGGCACTGGGCTCCGTCATCCGCTTTATCGTCGACGGGCTCAGCGGCTTGTTCGGCGCCTTGACCCACGCGGGCGGCAACTTTATTGAAGGCCTGTCGCGCACATTGGGCATGGACACCTCGATCATCAGCATCGCCGCCCTGATCATCGGCCTGATGTTGCTGTACTCAGCGGTGCGTGCGTTTATGCGCGCCTCGATCATTATGGGGATTATCTGGCTGATGCTGGGCTTGTGGTTGCTCAGTTGGGTTGTGCATTAATCCCAAAGCTGCCGCCCATCTCCTGTGGGAGCGGGCTTGCTCGCGAAGGCGGTGTGCCAGTAACTACATGTACCGACTGACACTCCGCCTTCGCG
>NZ_CBFHAZ010000122.1:0-17663 GCF_965653655.1 Pseudomonas onubensis
TCCCACGCTCTGCGTGGGAATGCATCCCGTGACGCTCTGCGTCACCCATGCACCGGGCGTGAGTCGGGACGCGGAGCGTCCCAGGCGGCATTCCCACGCGGAACGTGGGAACGATCAGTGGGCAGGATGGGGGCAGGGGTCAATGCTGGCGGGGTGCTTTGTCGATCGTTCCCACGCTCTGCGTGGGAATGCATCCCGTGAGGCTCTGCGTCACCCATGCACCGGATGTGAATCGGAACGCGGAGCGTCCCAGGCGGCATTCCCACGCGGAGCGCGGGAACGAGCAGCCCCCACCCAGCCCGTTGCGGATAGGGGACGCAACGGGCTGGATGAGGGCTTCTTGTACGACCGTGTTACTGCGCGATAGTTTTCACCGACACGCCACGCTCAACCGGCGTCGAGCGCCCGTAGATATCTTCGAAGCGTTCGATATCGTCTTCGCCCAGGTAGCTGCCCGACTGCACTTCGATAATCTCCAGCGGGATCTTGCCCGGGTTGCGCAGGCGGTGCACCGAGGCGATCGGGATGTAGGTGGACTGGTTCTCGCAGAGCAGGAACACGTTTTCGTCACAAGTGACTTCAGCCGTGCCGCTCACCACGATCCAGTGTTCGGCGCGGTGGTGGTGCATCTGCAGCGACAGGCACGCGCCCGGCTTGACCGAGATGTGCTTGACCTGGAAACGCCCGCCCATGTCCACCGAGTCGTAGGAGCCCCACGGGCGGTAGACTTCGCAGTGGTTCTGGGTTTCGCTGCGGCCCTGGTCGTTGAGGGTGCTGACCATCTGCTTGACGCCCTGGACCTTGTCCTTGTGGGCAATCATCATCGCGTCCTTGGTTTCCACCACCACGATATTGTCCAGGCCGATCACCGAGACCAGCTTGCCGTTGCCGTGGATCATGCAGTTGCGGCTGTCCTGGATCACCACGTCGCCTTTGCTGACGTTGCCGTTGACGTCTTTGTCATTGACCGCCCACAGCGAGGCCCAGCAACCCACGTCGCTCCAGCCGGCGCTCAACGGCACCACGCAGGCACGCTGGGTTTTTTCCATCACGGCGTAGTCGATGGAATTGTCCGGGCAGCAGGCGAAGGTGGACTCGTCGAAGGTCACGGTGTCGGCATCCTGCTCGCTGCGCTCCAGGGTCAGCACGCAGGTGTCGTAGATGTCCGGGTCGTGTTTTTTCAGCTCTTCAAGAAAACGGCTGGCGCGGAACAGGAACATGCCGCTGTTCCAGAAGTAGCCGCCGCTTTTGACGAACTCGACGGCGCGTTTTTCATCGGGTTTTTCCACGAACTGTTGCACGCGGCTCACGCCTTCAGGCAGCAGCGAATCGTTGCTGGACTTGATGTAGCCGTAACCGGTTTCCGGGCGGGTCGCCGGCACGCCGAACAGCACCATCTCGCCACGCTCGGCCGCCACAGTGGCCAGGGCCAGCGCGCGTTGCAGGGCTTTCTGGTCGTCGATCACGTGGTCGGCGGGCAGCACCAGCATCAGCTCGTCACGGCCTTCGTTGACCAGCATCATCGCAGTCAGGGCCACAGCCGGCGCGGTGTTGCGGCCGAACGGCTCCATCAGGATGCGTTGGCATTCGAGCTTACGCGTGCTCAGTTGCTCGTTGACGATGAAGCGGTGGTCCTTGTTGCAGACCACGATCGGGGCGTCCATGCCTTCGAACACCAGGCGCTCCAGGGTTTGCTGGAACAGCGTGTGCTCGCCGGTCAGGGCCAGGAATTGCTTGGGGAACTGTTTGCGGGAAAGCGGCCAAAGACGTGAGCCGCTACCACCGGAAAGGATTACTGGGATCATGGGTGTTTCTCCTTGAATCGATTTGGGTCAGAGCCTGTGGGAGGGGGCTTGCTCCCGAAAGCGGTGTATCAGTCAGCACACCTGTTACTGAACCACCGCATTCGCGAGCAAGCCCGCTCCCACATGGGGAGCGTCAAATTGAAAAGCTAATCAGCGGGTCGACACGGGGCGCTTGACCCACACTGGCGAAATGCTCGAACCCGAGCCGGTCACGTACAGCACCGCCGCTTCACCACGTTCCAAAGCCACCGGCTTCACATCGCCGACTTTCTTGTCACCGTCATACAACGCCAGGCTCACTTTCACCGGGTTGATCTCACGCTCGCCACGGCCCTTGGCGGCCACCGACTTGACCACATCGGTCTTGCCGTCGGCGGTTTTCAGGGTCAGGGCCTTGTCGCTGAGGTTCTGCACGCGCACCAGGGATTTCTGCTTGTTCTTGAAAGGCGGTTCTTCGATCAGTTGCGGCTGGCCGCTGCCGCTGTTAACCAGGGTGTAGTAATGATCGGCCGCGAGCTTGACCGGTACGGTCTGGCTGCCGACCTTGGCGCTGTAGTCGCCGCCCGGCATGAAGCTGAAGTCGCTGCTGGCCAGCGGCGCAACATCGCTTAAATTGGTCGCGCCGACGGTGGCGCTGACCTCCTGGTTCGACGCGTTGTAGACCCGCACGAAGCTGGAGCCTTTTGGCGCCGTCGGGCCGTACAGGGCGGCGTCGCCACCGGCGAAGGCAGACATCGATACGAAGCTCATGCCCGCTGCGATAGCCAGGGTTTTAGCGAGACGACGAGGAGTTGTAGTGAAAGTCATGTGAGTTACCTCTCTTTCAGTTTTGCGCCCGGTCGGGCGTCTCGGATTTTTTGAAGGTGTTGATTGCCATGTTCTGTTGGCGCGAACCGGCTTGTTTAAGCTGCGCAACCCACTGCGGGTCGGCATCACCGATTTCGTTGTTAACGGGCAGATAACGTTCCGGGAACTCCCAGATCAGCACCTGTGGCGGGCTGTTCTTGAAGTCATCGCTTTTCAGGTAGCTGAGCATCGGCAGGATCGGGCCGTGGCCGTCTTCGGAGTAGTTGATGACGTCGCTGTGCAAGGCCTGCTTGAGTGCGCCGACGAAGTTCCAGTTGGGGTTGGCGCTGTAGCTGGTGCCCACCAGTGCCACTGGGGTTTCGCTGTCGGCAAACAGCGCGTCGTCGCCTTTGTTTTCCGCCAGGTGCGTGACGCGTTTTTGCAGCGGCTCTTTAGGTGGCATCAGGTTTTCGAACAGCGGGTCCAGCGGCAGGAACAGGCGCAGGTCGCCTTTGTGCGGTTCGGTCTTCTCGGCTTCAGTGACAAAGCGCTGCGGCTCGCCGCTCAACGGCGTCTTGTCGGCAATGGTCCTGGCCAACTGCTTGGCAGCGATTTCCGCGCCGTCCGGGGTCCAGTGGGTGTCGGTGCGCAGGAACACTTGCGTGCCGCCAAGCTTGGCCTGTTGCAGCGGGCCAAGCAGGTCGGGCGCGATGATCTTGTCGGCCGCCACACGGGCATGGAAGTCCTGGTACAGGTTGGCGTGGATGCTCGCCGGTTTCACTTCACCCACGTGTTCCGGGTACAGGCGCACCTTGGCCGGCACGATCGCCATCACCAGTTGGATGCCCTGGGCCTTGAGCTTCTGGCGCACGCCTTCGACCAGCGCGTAGTTGCCTTGCAGGTTCTGGTCTTCGTTGACGATGGGGTTGAATTCCTCGTCGCTGTACAGCCAGTGGTCGCGGCCCAGCACCACGCCGGGGCGGCCTTCATTGAACAGCTTGTAGTCCAGCGCCGCCCAGAGGTTGGTGCCCAGGCGCTTGATCGGGAACTCATCGTCGTAGTGCGTCTCGACGGCCTTGGTCCAGCGCCCGTTGAGCACGGTGGCGTCGGCGTTGGTGCTGAAGCCGAAGAAGCTGCGCAGCGACCAGGCGCCCAGGGCCAGCAGCACCAGCAGGAACAGCGTGATATAGAGGACGCGAAATGAACGGGTCATGGTCGGCTCCCTCAGAATTGGAAGTAAAGGAACGGCGAGAAACTCTGCGCCGACAGTTTCAGAATCGACGCCACGAACAGCAGCAGCACCGTGGCGCGCATGGCGTAGCGTGGCCAGTCAGCGGTCCAGTAGGCCGGTTGCACGGCGGCGTCCTGGCCCACGCTGAAACCTGGCTGGTGGATGCTGCCGGGGTTGTCGCCCGGTACTGCCTTGATCAGGCTTGGGTCGGCGGGTTTGGCTTTTTCGGCAGGGCGGTTGGTGTAGAAGTCGCGCAGGCCAAAGAACGCCAACGTTGCATAGGCCACCACCAGCGTCGCCACTTGCAGGCCAGTGAGGCTGGCACGGTTGAGTTCTGACAGCGACCACTCGCCAAAGCTGAACATCGCGCCGTACATACGCCCGGCGACGTGCAGGTTTTCGGCGCGGAAGATCACCCAGCCCATCACCACCAGCAGGAAGGTGAAGGCCCAGCGCAGCAGATTGAAACTGCGTGGCGCGGTGTTCAGGCCGATGGCTTTTTCAATCGCCAGCCACATGCCGTGCCAGGCGCCCCACACGATGTAGGTGATGTTCGCACCGTGCCAGAGGCCGCCGAGCAGCATGGTCAGGAACAGGTTGCGGTAGGTGATCAGCGTGCCTTTACGGTTGCCGCCCAAGGTGATGTACAGATAGTCACGCAGCCAGGTGGACAGGCTGATGTGCCAGCGGCGCCAGAACTCGGTGATCGACTGGCTGATATACGGCTGCTTGAAGTTTTCCATAAAGCGAAAACCCATCATCAAGCCCAGGCCGATGGCCATGTCGCTGTAGCCGGAGAAGTCAAAGTACAGCTGCGCGGTGTAGGCCAGCGCGCCGAGCCAGGCGTCACCCGTGGTGGGGTTTTGCAGGGCGAAGCAATGGTCGGCCACCACCGCCAGGGTGTCGGCGATAAAGACCTTCTTGATGAAACCCTGCATAAACCGCGTGCAGCCCTCGGAGAATTTGTCGAGGGTGTGAGTGCGGTTGTTGAACTGGTCGGCCAGGTCGCGAAAGCGCAACACCGGGCCGGCAATCAGGTGCGGGAAGATCGCCACGAACGCCGCAAAGTCGATGAGGTTGCGGGTTGCCGGGGTATCGCCTCGGTAGACGTCGATGATGTAGCTGATGGACTCGAAGATGTAGAACGAGATGCCAATCGGCAACAGCACGTGGGTGAGGATAAACGGCTCCAGGCCCGCCGACTTCATCATCACATTGATGCTGTCGACGCCGAAGTTGGCGTACTTGAAGTAGCCGAGGATGCACAGGTCGACGGCCACGCCGAGCAACAGCCAGCGTTGGGCTGGTTTGGTGCGCACGCCGGCGGCACCGACCTTGAGGCCGATCCAGTAATTCCACAGCGTCACGGCGGCGAACAGTGCCAGGAAGTCCACTCGCCACCAGGCGTAGAACACGTAGCTGGCAATCAACAGCAGCAGATTGCGATAGCGTTGCCCGCTCAAGTAGTACAAGCCGAGAAAGATCGGCAAGAACAGAAACAGGAACACATTGGACGAGAAAACCATCCCGATCTCTCCATGTTTAACCAACAGTCAAGGGCCAACGGCCCCCCCAAACCCCCCACGATCTCGCGGGAAGGCGCTACTACATTTCTACTGACGAAACCGGCTCAAACTGTGGGAGCGGGCTTGCTCGCGAAAGCGGTGGTTCCGTAACGGATGTGTTGACTGACACTCCGCCTTCGCGAGCAAGCCCGCTCCCACATTGGGAACGCATTTCTTCAGTTAATTTGTCAGGAACCTTTGTTACCTTTTTCGTGCGACGGGTCGTAGACCTTGGTCAGGTCACCACCGAGGCGGAAGGTCTTGAACGGCTGCATGCCGTGCTTGCGCTCAAGCACATCCGGGGCGCAGGTGTAGAGGGTGCAGAAGGGCTCAAGCCAGGCAAATTTCATGTCTTCCTTGAGGTCTTTCATGTCCTGCTCTTTGCCGTTCTTCTGCTCGAAGATGTCCGGGTCTTTCACCCCGGCCAGCACCTTGTCGCCCAGGCGTTTGAGCGCGCCGTTATTTTCCTGGCGCAGGTCCACACCGTTGACCAGCGCAAAGCTGGCGATCATCGACAGCGGCGGCAGCGCGTAGTTGTGGTACGCCAGGGCGCGTTGCTGACGCTTCAATTCGTTGGGCAAGAAGCCCTGGGCGTCCACCTGGTTGGCGCCGACCTTGTATTCCTTTACCGCCCAATCAAACAGGTCTCGACGGTTGGTGGCGATGGACGTTGCCATCACCGACCACGCGGCCCAGTAGGAGTGGTTGTTGGTTTTATCCAACGGCAGGTTGTCCCAGTCGCTGACGACTTGATCCGCCAGCTTGTTGAACCAGGCTTCGATCAACTGCGATTCCTGCTGGTGGTTAGCCAGCGGGTGCGAGTCGGAGAACTTCAGGCGCACATAGGCCGAGGCCATGCTGCCCAGCGCCCATTTGCGCATGGACTTGCCGGTGTGGTTGAAGTCCTTGGACATCAACGCGTTTGCCCGAGCCCACGAAGCCAGCCAATTGAGGGTGCATTCCAACTGTTCCGGGCGGCCGTCGCGCATAAACTGCATCACGCGTTTGCTGGTGTCTTTTTCCAGCTTGGTGATGTCGGCAGTGCTGTCGCGAAAGGCTTTTTCCGATTGCACGTTCAGGGTGGCGCGGGCCTTGTCCGAGCCTTCGTACTTGCTGCGAAATTGCAGCGAACCGGTGTACGGCGCCGGCATGGCGTCGCAGTCATTCTTGAAGTCGCCGGTCTTGAATGCTTCCACCGGGGCGAAATAGCCCTGGGGTGGGCGCAGTGGTGCGGCGGCGTTGACTACACCTGCGAACATCGCCAGGCCCAGCAGCGTTGGAATCAATAATTTCTGCATAAGTAACCTCACTTCCCTAGCTGGGCGGTCTGTTGACCACCACTTGGGAACACGTTGCGTGTGCAAATTTTCGCTTCGACTTTCTGCGCGGCAGTGCCCGCTTCGGGGCCTTGCACTTCCACGGCCAGCAAGTTCTGCGAGGCCCAGTCTTCATCGGTGCGCAGTTCAAAGGCGAAACGCCCGTCTGTATCGGATGTTTCGGGTTTGTCGATCTTGATGTCCTCGTGGCGCCCGTTCATGTACCAGAGGGTGGCTTGCAGGGTTTTCACCGACGGGTCGGCGAAGCGGATATCGACCTGATGGTTGGCGTTGCGCAGGTCCTTGTTCGAGCTGTTGACCATCAACTCGTTCTTGCCGGGTTTGAGCGTGGTGCTGGCGCTCATTTGCGCAGGCTTGCCTTCGCAGCCGTTGTCGAGCAGCGCCATCATCTGGCGGTAGATGGTTTCCTGGTCGAGGCGGTACAACGGCGAGAATTCCCAGATAAGGATTTTCGGCGGCGTCTTCTGGAACTCGTCGCTGCCCAGGTACTGGATCATCGAGCCTTCCAGGCCACCGCCGGGGAAGGCAACGTTGAGAATGTCGGCACCGATTTCCTGCTCCAGGAAGCCGGCGAAGTTGTAGTTCTTGCCACTGTGGCTGGTGCCCACCAGGGTGATCTGCGGGTTGCCCGAATCGCCGAACAAGTCGCCATCACCGGCTTCGCCTTTGGGCTCGGTGGTGAATTGGTCCATGTACTGGATCGCGTAGCTGGTGCCGCACAGTTGCCCGGCCATGTTGTGCAGGGTGCCGGTCTTGCCCATGCGCCCGGAGCGTTTGGTCTCGAACTCGCGCTTGGGAATATCGGCAAACTCGGGCATGGCACGCACTTTGGCGCCGACGATTTTTGCCGTGCGCTGGGCGCCGTATGGGGTCCAGTGCTGGTCGCCACGGAAGTAGAAATCGTGAGCCGGCAGTTCATCCGGCTGCCCTTGTGATAAGTCTTCGTTGGTGAGCGGCGACAGGTCCGGCACCACATAACCCATCTTGGCGAAACGGCCGAGCATGGTTTTGTAATTGCCCAGCGCCTTGTCGAAATTGAACGCGGCTTTTTCCTCAGGGTTGAGCTTGTTGCGGTTCACCAGGCCGCGGGTCGGCTGGTACACCACCACCAGCTCCACGCCCTTGGCCTTGAACGCGTCGTGCAGTTGCTGCATGCGTTTGTAGCCGGCGGGGCTGGTGTCGAATTCGGTGCGCAAATCTTCCTGGGTACGGAACAGCCAGTCGCCCTGGGCTTGTACCAGGGTAGTGAAATTCTGCTGGTAGCGCGTGGTGTAGTTCTTTGCGTCATGGGCGGCCGGGCACAGGCTGCAGCACGGTTCGGCGGTAAAGGTCGGTGCCTTGATTTCGTCGGCGCGCACGCCCTGGCTGGCCGCCAGCAGGCCGAGGGTCAGACCCGAGAGGCTCAGCAGTTTGATCATGTGTGGGTGCATAAGGGTCATCCTCAGTCCAGCATTTGGGTCTGGCGTTCGACAGGGTCGATCAGCACGGCTTTCTGCTGGCGCACCAGCAGGTCGAGAATCTCTTCCTGGCGATCGCCCAGCACACCGGCAAAGCTGATGCCGCTGGATTTGGTCGGCGCCAGCATCGACACGCGGTACAGCTCAATGCTCAACGGCGAATCAATCGACAGCGGCCCGCTGCCGTTGCCGGCCAGCTCGCCGCCGACCACGATCAGCGAGACTTTCGCGTCGAACGGGTCGAGGGCGATGTCGCGGTCGGTGTCGGTCAAGTCCTTGATGTGCCCGTACACGCCGGTCAGGCCGTTGGCCATGGCAGTGTTCTCATACAGGCGAATATTCACGCTGTTACGCACACGGATGCCGTGGCGACGGTTGGCGATGACCTTGTTGCCCCACAACAGGTTATCGCCGCTCTCATAGAGGGTGATGCCGTCGGTGTGGTTGCGGTAGATCTCGTTGTCGGCGATCAGGTTGTTGACGCTGTTACGGTCGATCACCAGGCCCGAGAGCTTGTTGTCGTAGCTGCGGTTGTTGAAGATAAAGCTGTCGTTGACCTCACGGGAAATGATGATGCCGTGCTTTTTCTTGGTGCCGTAGACGGTGTTGTCGGCAATGATCAGGCCGTGGGAACGGTCGTGAGGGTCGATGCCGTAGACGATGTTGTCTTTGTAGGTGTTGCCCTTGATCACAAAGCCGGTGGTCTCGTAGCAGTAGAAGCCATACCACATGTCCGAGAACTCGGAATCGATGATCCAGCCGGTCGGTTCCGCACGCTTGAGCACCTTGGCCATGTTCGGCGTGTACTGGGAAATACTCACGCCGTAAGACTTACTGTTGGCGTAGCCGAAGCTGGCCATCTTGGTCTTGGAGATGTAGGTTTCGGTGCCGCCCCAGGCCAGCAGGAACGGGCGAAATTCCTTGGGCGACTTGAACAGCGCCGGGCCGTTGGCCTTTTCGTCCCAGCCGGTGATTTTGGTGTCACGTACAAACAGCTGGCCGTCGTTGATCAGGAACGAACCGGCTTGCTGGGACAGGCGCAGCTCCTGAGTCTTTTTGTCGATGTCGAGGATGCCTTTGCGCCCGACCACAATCGGCAGCTTGGCCAAAAACACCCCCGGCGAGGTTTCGCTGAGGTACTGCTTGGGCACTTTGCCGAGCAGGTCCTTGAGGTTCAGGTAGCCGTCGTCGACAAAGATCGCCTGGGGAATGCCGTGCTGGCGCACCACCCATTCGGCCATCTTGTTATCGCCGCCGATAAAGTCCTTGAGCGCGTCTTCCTGCATCATGCGGCGGATGCTGACTTTGCCCGGCTTGTTGCGCACGATCTTCTTTTCCATCGCCGCCGCGGTGTAGCCACTCAGGTCGGGCAGCGCAGGCTTGGGCAGTTCCAGCGGCGCGGTGGGCGGGCTGGAAATGGTGTAGGTCTTGGCCTGTTGCAGTTCCTTGGCGATGGTCGGCGCTTTGGCTGCCGTATCGGCAAAGGCTGTGGCGCTGGCCATCAGCATTGCCGCGACGAGTAGGCTTTGAGCATTCATTGCGCAGGCTCCCATCAGAATTTCCAGATCACGTCGACAAACGCGCGGTGCATGTACGAGTCGACCTGGCTGCCGTAGGCGTCACCCGGCTTGAACACGCCTGCACGAAAGCGCACCAGCGCCGACGGCTCGTCGATTGACTGGCTGAGGGCGGCCGGCAACAGGCCCTTTTTGAAGTACTTGGTGACCACCAGGTCCATCTCCTGACCCAGGTCTTTTTTGCCGTCTTCCAGCGGTAACGAGGTGCTGGAAAGGATCGCGCCGGTCACGTCGTCGGTGTTGTTCTGCACCGCATCGATGCCGTTGCTGCCCACCGGCTTGTTGCCGTCCACACGCCAGAATTTGTGATAGACCAGGCTGGCGTCGTAGTCCTCGCGCAACTGCCAGGAACCGAACAGGCTCATGGACTGCATGTTGTTCATCTCACCACGAAACGCCTCGCCAAAACGATGCACGCGGGACTGAGTGCCGGTCCAGTTCGAACGGTTGCTTTGCAGGCCGTTCTGTTCGTACTCGGCGCTGGCGCGGGAATAAGCCGCACCGACTTGCCACTGCGGGTCGAGGCGCAGGCGCACGCCGATGTCAGTGGCCCAGCCATTCACGTCGTCGCTGCGCTTGGCCTGGGTTGGGCGGGTACCGTCGGCGTTGAGGGCGTTGACCGTGTCGCGGTTGCCTTTCATGCCGGTGACGCTGGCCCAGTAGTTAACCGTATTGGTGTTGCGCCAGTTGTAAGCGTCGCTGTTGGCTTCGATGCCGAGCCAGGTCAGGTCGCCGTTTTCGCGCTTGTCCAGCGGGTCGCTGGCCACGCCCGGTTCGGCGTAGTCGAGCTTGCCGTCGTCATGGGTGTGATGACCGCGCAGGCCTATCCACTGACCCGGCGTCCACTGGTAGGCGGCGTCGGCGTAGAAATGCTGACGGTCCTTGTCCTTGGGCGACAGTTCCTTGAGGTCGGTACGGTATTCGCTGAAGCGTTCGGCGGCGCCCACATTGGCCTTGAGCAAGGTGGTGTCGAAGGTCCAGTTCAGCGCTTCGATATTGGTGTCGCGCCATTGACCGTCGTCATTGCGCAGGCGCTGGCGACCGAACTTGAGGATCTCGCCAGGGTAGGGCGTAAAACCGCTGTAGCCGACCCAGAACTCGCGCAGGGCTAGGTAGTTTTTCTTGGCTTTGCGGTCGTCGTTGCTCGATTGCTCGGTAGTGTCATCGGCGGACTGTTGCAGGGTGTCGGTCTCGATGATGTCGCTGGAGGTCACGGCCTGGCCCATGGCGTAGGCGCTCCAAGCGCCGCTTTCGCCGTAGACCCACGGGCGCAGGTCGAGGCCGATGCCGTTGACGTCACCGCCTTTTTGCGTGCCAAGGTCGCGGTCATCTTCGGACTGTGCGGTGGCTTTGACTTCCAGGCCGAAGTTCTTGGCTTCGGTGAGCGCAGCCAGGGTCGGGCACGACCACAGCAGGGCGAAGGTCAGGCCGATTCCGGCCTTGACGAATGGGTTGAGCTTCATAGGGATTCCTCGCCGTCTTCTTCTTGCAGGGCGTGCAGTTGCAGCGTGCTCTGGGCCAGGGTGCCGCGTGCGGCCAGCTCCTGTTGCACCAGGCGTTGGCCTTCGGCGCGTTGCTCAGGCGTCAACGGGGCTTCGAGCTGCGTGGCCAGGTCATTCGCTTCTGGCGTGTCCTGGGCTTTAGCCAGCTGGCTGAAGACATAGGCGTTCAATGGGTCGGGCTTGGTGCCCTTGCCCTGGGAAAACAATTGCGCGATGGCGAAGTCGGCGCTGTTCTGGCCGTTGCGTGCAGCGGTCAGCAAGTGGTCGAGGGCTTTTTGCGAGTAGACCTTGCCCAGGTAGCCACGGCGATAGATCTGGCCGAGGTAATAATCGGCGGCGACTTCACGGCCCACGGCTTTTTCGAAATGCGCTTCGGCGGCCTTGGCGTCTGCCGGTACCCATTTGCCTTCGTAGTAGAGCTTGCCCAGCAACAGCTCGGCGCGCGGCTGGTCGGCGGCGCGGCCGTTGTCCAGGTACTTCATCATCTGGTCGACGTCGCCCAGTTCGGGGAAGTCGTAGAGCAGTTGCGCCAGGCTGACCCAGGAGGCCGGGTAGCCGGGGGCGATTTTTTCCAGCAGGGCCTGGGCGGTTTTTTCATCCGGCTGGCCGAGGGTCGCGTCACCCAATACGCGGGCTACGCTGTCGACGCGCTGGGCGGTGACGGTGCCACGGGCGTAGCCTGCTTCCAGCTGCTTGAGCAACTCGGCTTGTTTTTCCGACTCGGCTTTTTTCTGGTAGACCGTGGCCAGTTCGACGTAGCAGATATCGGTGGTGTTCAGCGCCGCCTTGCAGATGCGCTCTACATCATCCAGGTGCTGGTCGTAGGTGCCCTGGGTGCGATACAGCAGCACTTGGGCCAGACCTGCTTCCGGGTAACCTGCCGCCTGCCATTTGCTGATCTGTTGCTGGGCGTTCACGTTGGGAAAGCTGTGCGGGTATTGCAGGTACAGCATCGCCAGCGGGATCAGGGTGTTGCCTTCGCCATTGGCAAAGGCTTTTTTCAACAGGCCTTCGGCTTCGTGTTGTTCGGCTTCGGTTGCGCCGGTTTTGGCCACCAGTAGACGACCGAGGCGGGCTTGAGCGCGTGGCGAAGTATCGGCGGCGGCACGGTAAGTGGCTTCGGCCTGGCGGATCTGCTCGGGGTCGCGGGTGGTTACCTGGATGTCAGCCAGGCCGACTTGGGCTTCGCTGTAACCGAGGTCGGCCAACTGCTGGTAATTCTGCTGGGCGGTCACGGTGTCGCCGCGCTTTAGAGCTTCATTGGCCAGGCGTTGATCGGGCAGACCGGCGCAACCGGCCAGAGAGACCGCCAATGCCAATGTGCACAGAGATCCAATGTGGGAGCGGGCTTGCTCGCGAAGGGGCCCTGTCAGTTGGTACATGTGTTGGCTGACAAACTGCTTTCGCGAGCAAGCCCGCTCCCACATTGACCTGGGTGTATTTGAGAGAGTCATCACAGGCATGTCCTCCGCTTACAGACCGTGAGCCATGGCTTTATCGATCAGCCAGTTCAACGAAGGGCCACGGTCGCTGGTGACTTCCACCGGGCGCCCGGCATAGGTGCTGTCCAGCGGTGCGTCCGGCTTGATCTGCACGCGAATGTCGGAGGACAAGTCGGCGCTGTTCAGGCTGGTGCTGCTGACGATGGTGCCGGTGCGCAGCTGTTCTTCGTCGGCCACCTGGAAGCTCACCTGTGTACCTGGGCGCACGTCAGCGAACTGGCGATAGGTAAAGCGCGCTTCCACATTGGCCAGGCTGCCGCGTGGCACCAGTTGGAAGATCACATCGCCTTTGCTGGCGTACTGGCCGTCGGCGACCAATTGCTGGGCGACCACGCAATCGCACGGCGAGGTGAGGGTGCCGGTCATTTGCTTGCCGAACAGCTCTTCGACCTTGGCCGGTTGCAGTTGGTCTTCGTCCAGATGGCCCTTGAGCACATCGAGCATGCTGGTGCTGAACGTCGCCAGTGGCGCGCCTTTGGCTGCAACCGCGTCACCTTTGAGCAGGCTTTGCACGGTGCCGTCGCGCGGCATGGTCACGTTCATGCCGGGCACGCTGACGAGGCCGGCCTGGGCGTGGCTGACGAAGTACATGCCATAGACCGACTTGAACACAAAACCGAACGCGGCGAGGCCGACAATGAAGATCCCGGCGCTGAACACCACGGCGCGCAGGCGACCGAAAGCGCTCATGCCGCTGCCGCCGTCCTTGACCTTGCGCGCCTTGGTGAAGTTGTCGCGTTGCAGCGTGGCCAGCACGTCGCCCATGGTCACGATGTCGCCGGACAGGTGCGAAGTGATCAGGTGACGCAAGGTGGAAATATCCTGGGCGTCGAGGTTCTGGAACTGGCAACCGGTGCGGCCGCTCTGGCGGTCGTAGGAGCGAATTTGCAACTCCACGTCCATCGCCAAACCGAGGTTATCGATCACGAACTGCAAGCGGCCCTTGTGCACTTCACCGACGGTCAGCGGCTGGGTGGCGGTGAACGCCAGGCCACCGGCGGACAGGTCGATCACCCGTGCTTCGGTCTGGGTGCGGTCGGTATTGAAGAACCGCAGCTTGGCCGGGATTTTGACCCGGGCATGTTGGCGCTGGGCTTCGGATTCGTGGACAACGTTGGCGTTTACTGGGCTGTTCATATGTTCGATTTCCTAGTTAATTCAGGCTTGGCTGGGTCAGACCATCATCAGCAACACGGCGACGAAAATGCTGCCGGCGGAGAAGGTCATGGTCCGAGACGACCAGGTGTTGAACCAACGTTGAAAGCTGGCCAAATCGCGGGTCAGTTTGGTGTCCTGGCGGGTCCAGGACTGTTGATCAAGGCGGAAGAACACGTAGATCTTCACCAGCGCGCCCATGATCTGGTTGTAATAGAGAATCACCGGGTAGGCCGGGCCGATCTTGTGGCCGGAGCACGACAGCAACAGGGTCAGAATCAGGCGGGTGATGCCGATCCACAGCAGGTACGCGAGGATGAACGCGCCGCCGTATTTGAATGTGGCGATGATCGCCACGGTCAGGCCGAGCAGCGAGGTCCACATCGACACACGCTGGTCGAACAACACGATGCTGGTGAACAGGCCCAACCGACGCATACCCAGGCCCAGGGCGCGGGAGTTCTGGCGCAGGTTGTTGCCGTACCAGCGGAACATCAGTTTGCGGCTGGCCTTGATAAAGCTCTTTTCCGGTGGGTGTTCCACGGTGTGGATCGCGGCGTCGGGCACGTAAAAGGTGTCGTAGCCCAGGCGCATCAGGCTGAACCAGCTCGACTTGTCGTCACCGGTCAAAAACTTGAAACGGCCCAGGCGCCAGTGTTGCAGCGAGTCGCTTTCCACGTCGGCGATAAAACCCGGGTCGGTCACTACGTTGGCACGGAACACCGACATACGGCCGGTCATGGTCAGTACGCGCTTGGACAGGGCCATGGAGCACATGTTGATGTGGCGCTGGGCGAAGCGCAGCTTGTGCCATTCGCTCATGATGTAGCCGCCGCGCACTTCGCAGAATTCATTGGTGGTCAGGCCGCCGACATTGCCGAACAGCTGGAACCACGGCACGGTCTTGCGCACTACACCTTCGGCGAGCACGGTGTCGCCATCGATCACGGCCACCACGGCACGGTCGTCCGGCAGGTGGCGCGAGATGGCGCGGAAACCAAAGGCCAGACCGTCGCGTTTGCCGGTGCCGGCGATGCGCACGAAGTCGAGCTTTACGCGTTCCGGTGGGTTCATGCGTTCCCACAGGCTTTTCACCAACAGCTCGTCGGACATCTCCACCAACGAGCACACCACGGTGGTTGGGAAGCCACAGTCGATGGCCTCGCGAATCACCGAGCTGTAGACCTGCGCGGTGGTCAGCGCGTCGATACGGAAACTGGTGACCATGAGGAACACATGGGACGGGTCGGCGGCCTTGCCCAGCTTGCGCACCTTGCGGCGCAAGTGCGGGTAGACCACGTACAGGAACAGCATGCCGCGAAAGAAATGCGTAGCACCCATCGAGTAGCGCCAGATACCGACGGCGCCAATCAGGAAAATAAAATTCTTCGACTGCGAGTCGAACGTACTCGCCGGCAACAGCAGGGCGAGACCCATCAGCAGGCTGAGGAAGAACAACCAGCCGGCCGATTGCAGTAATACATGTTTTAACTTGGACATAAGCGTCATCCGAAGGTGGTGAAAGCGGCAAGTTGCAAGCCGCAAGCTGCAAGTGGAAATGCTTTTACTTGCAGCTCGAGGCTCGAAACTTGCCGCTGCTCTTCTGTTACCAGCAAATGCCTTCGGTACGGCCACTGACACTGGTGGCCTGGGACATGAAGCCCACCAAGTCGATCACCTGTTTGCCGTGAGGTGCGTTGTGCGCCAGGGCACGGAATTTCTCGTCACGGTTGCCGAGGATGATCACGTCGCAGTTGTTGATCACGTCGTCGAAGTCGGAATTGAGCAGCGACGACACATGCGGGATCTTGCCTTCGATGTAGTCCTTGTTTGCACCGTGGACACGGGCGTATTCGACGTTGCTGTCGTAGATGCTCAGGTCAAAGCCCTTGCCGATCAGCATTTCCGCGAGTTCCACCAGCGGGCTTTCGCGCAGGTCGTCGGTGCCGGCCTTGAAGCTCAGGCCCAGCAGGGCAACTTTGCGTTTGTCGTGGCCGGCGACGATATCGAAGGCGTTCTGCACCTGGGATTCGTTGCTGCGCATCAGCGAGTTGAGCAGCGGCGCTTCCACGTCCAGCGAGCTGGCGCGGTAGGTGAGGGCGCGCACGTCTTTGGGCAGGCACGAACCGCCGAAGGCGAAACCTGGGCGCATGTAGTACTGGGACAGGTTGAGGGTCTTGTCCTGGCAGACCACTTCCATCACTTCGCGACCATCGACACCCACCGCCTTGGCAATGTTGCCGATCTCGTTGGCGAAGGTGACCTTGGTGGCGTGCCACACGTTGCAGGTGTACTTGATCATCTCGGCGACGGCGATGTCCTTGCGAATGATCGGCGCGTCGAGCTCTTCGTACAGCGATTGCAGGACATCGCCGGAGGCTTTGTCGAATTCGCCGATGACGGTCATCGGCGGCAGGTCGTAGTCGGCGATGGCCGTAGATTCACGCAGGAACTCAGGGTTCACCGCCACGCCGAAGTCGACACCGGCTTTTTTGCCGGAGCAATCTTCCAGAATCGGGATCACCACATTGGCCACGGTGCCCGGCAATACGGTGCTGCGCACCACAATGGTGTGACGGGTGGTTTTGTCACGCAGGACAAAACCGATCTCGCGGCATACCGCTTCGATGTAGTTGAGCTCCAGGTCGCCGTTCTTCTTGCTCGGCGTGCCCACGCAAATCATCGACAGGTCGGTATCGCGGATGGCGTCGGCGAAGTTGGTAGTGCCACGCAGTCGACCGTTTGCGATGCCTCGGCTCAACAGTTCGCCCAGACCCGGTTCAACGATCGGCGATTTACCCGCGTTGATCAGGTCGATCTTATCCTTGGAGATGTCTACGCCGACCACTTCGTGGCCACGGGCAGACAGGCAACCGGCACAGACTGCGCCAACGTAACCCAAACCAAATATGCTGATACGCATCGCAATTACCTCGTTGTTTAATACAGGCCATTAGATGGCTGGAGTTCATGTTTGCAAGCGTCACTGATGCCGCGAAAGTTGGGCGAATAGACGCCGACTTACCGCGTGCAGGCATGTTTAATGACGAGTGACTAATAAGTGCACCCAAGGTGTGCGCAACGTGGCCTTGTTATTGGAGCTTGCCCTGAAATGCAGCCGGCCTTCCTGGGAGAAGGGCCTGGCGTCAGTGCCGCAGGGCCTTGATAGAGGCTGATAGCCTTTAAATATCAATGCCTTGGGTTGTCTCACTGACCCATTAGGGGAAGCTTGGCCTTGGCCTTATAGTGTGTGGCAATTCATCCTTATTGCCGCTATCAATTAATCAATTGGCAATATGACTCCTGAGTCAAAGTTGAAATATGACAACTTTGCTACTTCCGTGGGTTGGTCATGTAAGTCATCTCTTACAGCAACAGAGAATTTCGTTACCGGTGGTATGAGCGGTGCTTTAGGGTGAAGTTCCTGGCCGCTCATCCTGTTTCCGGAAATTTCTTGAAATATTAGAAAAGATGGCACTGGTACTATATTGATAGCACTTGCTATTTGGGCGAGTGGTTATGGGGCGTTGAAGAGAGGGGATAGTTTTGTGCCACTAGTGTTTGAAAAAGGTGGTGCCACTACGAAAAAAAATGACGAATGTCGAGTGAAAGATTCGTTAGTAATCTGAGTGAAAGTTTTTTGACGCCAAACAAATGACGATTCGGGGCGTGAAATACAGACAAAAATGTGGGAGCGGGCTTGCTCGCGAATGCGGTGTATCAGTCAGAGTACCTGTTACTGACAG
>NZ_CBFHAZ010000123.1:0-17440 GCF_965653655.1 Pseudomonas onubensis
CGCGAATGCGGTGGGTCAGTCAATTCATCTGTAACTGACACACCGCATTCGCGAGCAAGCCCGCTCCCACAATTAGACTGCGTTGCACCAGGTAGATAGGCTTTAGCTTTGCACTTGATCTGGCTTTTGCTTCAACCACTCAGGTCGGCTTTCAGGCCGCCGTGCTGTAGATCTTGATCTTGATCTGCTTTTGATCTGAGGCACACCGAGCATTAGCGAGGTGCCAAGTGGTGGGGCGAAGACTTTTTGGTTACTTTTGTCTGGGCCGGCATTCCGGTCTTTACAAAAGTGACCCGCTGTAAGAGCGGAACCATAGGTCGCCGTTACCCAAATAACGGATATACACCCCACTGCGACGATAAAACACCCCAACACCCCAGACGCCAATATTTGTCTAGATGCCTATGCACATCACAGACAACCCAGCTCCCACATTCAGCGCGTCAGCGCCTTGATCACCTGATCCACATTGCCTTCCAACTCCCCCACCGGGTCGGCCCCGTCGACATTCAATACCAACAGTTGCGCACCGCCCTCCGTCACCGCCGCTTTAACCGCCTCACTCGGTTGGCGGTGATGCAGCACTACGGCCATGTCATTGGCCTTCAAGTCGTCACTGAGTGTGTGCAATGCCTCAGGTGTCCACTCGGCGTCCGGCCGAGCATCGGTGCTGAGCACTTCCAGGTTCAAGCTGCTGACCAGATAAGCAAAGTGATCACTCAAGCTGAACACACTCAGGTTATCCGCCTTGGCCAGCCGCGCCTCGCTGTCAGCGCTGAGTTTGAGCAGGCGTTGTTTGAGCGCCGCGAGGTTGGCGTCGATCCTGGGTTTGGCTGCGGGCGCCAGGCGGCTCAGGTCGGCGGCCATCACATCGGCCATGCGCCCCATATTGTTGCTCGACTGCCATGGCTGGCTGTTCAGGCCATCGGCGCCGCCCGGTTGCACGGCGATACCCGGCAAGCCGCCGTCCACCGGGCGCGCGGCGTCCACTTCGACGATACGGATATTGCTGCGCCGCGCCACGGGGTAGAGCGGGTCGTCCGCCCACAGCGAGCGCAGGCCGATGGCGGCGTCGGCGTCCAGCGCCAGCGTGTTCAGGGCCAGCGCACCACGGCCGGTAAAGTAGGACACTTGCCGTGAACCGGGCAGGTTGGCCGGTGCTGCGCGCTCAAGCTGTACATCGGTGCCTTTGAGCAGCACCTCGGCCAAGCCATAGGTGATGGGCAGCGAGGCCAGCACTTTCACCGGTTTGGCTGCGTGAACCACCGGTTTGGCGGCTTCAGTGGCCATCAACGGCGGCATGAATAAACAGGCAATGGCCAGGGCCAGCGGATGAAAAACAGAGCGCATTATCCAAGATTCCCTTTGAGGCTGGGCACAGTGCCGCGCGCGATGGCGGCAAAGGCGAAGGCGATACCGGCCACCAGAATGATCGCGGCACCGGACGGGATGGGCAGGTCGAAGATGATCGGCAGCAGAATGCCGCACAGCGTGCTGAGCGTGGCGATCACTACCGAAACCCAGAAAAACCCCTTGAGCGACTGGCTCAGCAAACGCGCCGCCGCCGCCGGAATCACCAGCAGGGCGCCGACCAAAATGGCGCCGATCACCTTGACCGCCGCCACGGTGATCAAGGTCACCAGGATCACGAACAGGTAATCCAGGGTCTTCACTGCCACGCCGCGCACAGCGGCCAATTGCGGGTTGAAGCTGGCCAGCATGATGCGGTTGTACAGCGGCAGCGCCAGGGCCATCACCAGTGAACCGACGACCGCCAACACCAGCAGGTCATTGCCGTTCACCGTCAGCACCGAGCCGAACAATACGTTTTCGAGGATGTGCACGTTGATCTTGCCCGCCAGAATCAACAGCAGACTCGCGCCCAACGCCAGGGACACCGAGAGGAACACGCCGATCAGGGTGTCAGGCGCCAAACCCGTGCGGTTGCGCAGGTAGTTGAGCAGGATGCCGAACAACAGGCAGTAGCCGAACAGGCTGCCGTAAGGCCCGGTATAGGGCTCGCCGAGCAGGATGCCCACGGCCACGCCGGTCAACGCCGCATGCCCGACGGCTTCAGAGAAGAACGCAAAGCGCTTGACCACCACCAGTGTACCCAGGCCGCCCAGCACCGGGCCGATCAGCAAGCCGGCGAGCAGGGCGTTGACCACAAACCCATAGGCCAGTGCTTCCGGCAGGTAGCCGGATGAAGCCCAGCCCTGGACCATCAAACGAAAGGCTTCATAACTCATCACGCCGGGCTCCGAGGGTGGGTGGAAAACAGAGTCAGCAGGCGGTCCGGGGTCAGCGCTTCTTTCGGCGTGGCGTCGAACAGCACGCGGCGGTTCAGGCCGGTAACGCGATCGGCCAGGCGGCCCACGGCTTCCAGGTCATGCTCGATCCACAGCACGGTGATCCCGGCCAGGCGCCAGTCATTAAGCAGCCGTTCGAACACCTGGATACCGGCTTCATCGAGCGCCGACATCGGTTCATCCAGTACCAGCAACTGCGGCGTCGGAATCAGGCCTTGGGCCAGCAGCACGCGCTGACGCTCACCGCCGGACAACGCGCCCATGCGGCGCTTGCGTTTGTCCTGCATGCCGACCCGTTCCAGCGCTTCGCCAATCGCGGCGGTGTAATGCCGGGACAGGCCCAGAAATGCCGGGCGCCGCTGGCACATGGCAGCCATGAAGTCGTCGACGGTCATCGGCAAGCCCCGGTCGAATTCCAGCGCCTGCGGCACATAGCCGACCGTGCCCGGCGTGCTGGGCCAATGCAGGCGCAACTGGCCCTGGTGCGGGGTCTGCCCCAGCAAGGTCTTGATCAGCGAGCTTTTGCCGCCGCCGTTCGGGCCGACCAAGGCGTGGATGCTGCCCGGTTCGACCTGAAAGCTCACCGCGTCAAGAATCACCGTGCGGCCCAGCGTCAGCGAGACCTTGTCGAACTCAAGGGTCGGGCCGATGCTGGCCACCTTCAATTGCTGCGCTGCCGTCATGCCCCCGACTCCTGAATCGCCCGCACCACGGTGTTGAGATTGCCGGTCATTTCCACTTCGTATTTCTCTGGCGTGTATTCGCCGTAGGAAATATGCGACAGCGGGTACAGCTTGACCCCGGATTCACGCTGGATGGTCTCGACGTAGGTGGACGGGAAATCCATCTCCGAGAAGATCACCTTCACATCCAGTGCGCGCAGTTCATCGATGGTCTTTTTCAACTGGCTGGGGCTGGGCTCGATGCCATGGGCGGGCTCGACCACGGCGGTGACTTCCAGGCCGAATTCGCGCAGCAGGTAGTCGTAGGCCGCATGCACGGTGGCTACACGCAGGTCCGGGTTCGGCGCGCTGGTCAGCTTGGCAAGGGCATCGGCGCGCATTTGGCGCAGGCGCTTGCCGTAGGCGCGGGCGTTTTGGGTGTAGGTCTTGGCGTTGTCCGGGTCGAGCTTGCCCAGCTCGCGGGCAATGTTGTTGACCTGGGCAATTGATGCACTGATCGACAGGAAGGTGTGCGGGTTGACCACCTTGCCCGCACCGCGCGCGGCGTTACCGGTGGCGGCCAGCAATGGCACGTTGGCGTTGGCTTCGATCACCGGGATGTCCGGGCGCTCGCTGGTGGCGATCATGCGGTCGGCAAAATCATCATGGCCGACACCGTTGAGCACGATCACGTCCAGGGTGCCGATGCGCTTGATGTCTTCGGCGCGCGGTTCGTAGGCGTGGGGGTTGAAACCGGCCGGAATCAGCGGCACCACCTCGGCCTTGTCGCCGACGATATTGGCCACGTAGCTGTAATACGGGTGCAGGGTGATGCCGATGCGCAGGCGCTTGGCCGCTTCGGCATTCGCGAGTGGGGCAAGCATCAGGCTGAACAGGCCAACCAGCAACAGGCGTAACAGGGGCGATGAAATAGACATGGGCACTCGGTCTTCTGGTTCAGTGACGGTGCTGGCGGGTCACGCCGGCATCGAATTGCGTGACCACCTGGCGCCAACCGGCGGCGATCAGCGCTGCGTCGGTGAGGTCGGCAGGGGCGGCGAGGTTGGCCTGGCGGTTGAGCCACACATCCGGCTCGGCGCCTTGCACGCGCATCAGCACCGAGCCGCTGGTGCTTGGTGCTTGGCTCAAACCCAGGTAGGCCGCAGGGTTCAGCAACTGCCAGCGATGGTCGCCACGGCTCACCGAACTGGCGTCCCGGGCAAACGGCGCGAAGCCTTCTTCGCCCAGTTGCTCAGGCGTCGGCAGGGCGTTTTGCTCCTGCTGCAACAGCTGGATTTCATCCAGGGTCACGCGCAGGTCGGCGTAGATGCCTTGTTCGGCAGCGCTCAGGTCACGGCGTGCGTCCAATTGGTGGCTGGGCACGACGGCGACCTCCTGGGTTTCACCGTGCAGCGCCACCACCGTGCCCGCCACCGCGAGGATGATCAGGCACAGCAGCAACACGTAGAGGGTTTCATGGCCG
Organism: Pseudomonas onubensis; assembly: GCF_965653655.1. Taxonomy (NCBI): domain Bacteria; kingdom Pseudomonadati; phylum Pseudomonadota; class Gammaproteobacteria; order Pseudomonadales; family Pseudomonadaceae; genus Pseudomonas; species Pseudomonas onubensis. Next base: position 4,455 of record NZ_CBFHAZ010000123.1, read on the forward strand.
GCCCCGGCGGGGCGTACAACCTGTGTGGTGCTCATTGGGGCTGGATATCCGCTTGGTCGATTTCCACCACATGGCCGGGGCCTGCATCAAACAGCACATAGAACTCGGCCGAGGGCTTTTTGAAGGTCAGGGTCGAGTCCTGGCCAAGCTTGCCCGGCAGCAGGATGGTTTCGTCATAGCCGATCACATCCAGGGTCACGCCCGGCGCGCCGCTGCCGTCGGAAAAACCGCCGGTGCACTGGATCTGCTCGCCGGGGATTTCCTTGCATTCGCACATCGGGTTATGGGCCAGGGCGACGCCACTGAAGCCGGCGCAGAGCAATACAGCGGCGCGAGTCAGGCGCATTAACGTCATGGTTTAACTCCTTGCTTGTTCAACCAGGCAATGGTGGCAGGCGAGGCCTGGCTCAGCGGGATGGAACCCTGGTGCATGGAGCCGTCCCAGCCTTCCATGGTCACCCATACTTCGGCATCCACGGGGGTGCGTTCCGGTACCGGCAGCACCGCACCCATGCGGTACGGCGTGCCGAAGAAAATCACCCCGGCCGCGCGCAGGCTGCGCGGTTTGCCGATACGCAGGTAAGTGGCCTTGACCTGCTCGGCGCAGGTATCGCACAGGGCGGCGTTGAAAAATTTCATCGGGCCGGCCGGGTCCGGGCGCGGGCCTTCGTTGCGAAATTCTGCCAGGGTCAGGCTCCACGGCCCCACCTGCACTTCGCCGGCCACGCGCTCGCCAATACCGCTGTCACCGCGAAACAGTGCGGCGTCGGCAAAGTATTTGGGCATGAACCCCAGGGGCACCAGCAATAGCAGGACATTGATGTGGAATCGCCATTTGAGCCAAAAGGCCCGCAGTGGCGAAGGCGGTGTGGTGGTCGCAGCTTTGCTCATCAGTTGGCCTCCGAGGTTTCAGCCTGCCTGGCCGTGGCGGGGGCGGGTGCGCGTTGTGTTTTGGCTTCGCGCTTGAGGGCGTTGAGTGTGGCCAGCGCGGTGCGTTTGGTCCAGATCAGCAAACCGCTCAACACCATCATGCTCATGATCAGGCCGAAGAATGCCCAGATCAGCTTGATCCACAGGCCGCCAAAGTCGCCGGTGTGCAGCGGGCGCATGGATTCGGTGACGAATTCCAGTGTCGAGCGGTCGGACAGCAGGTGCGACACGGCAATTTCACCGTCGTACGGGTTGAGTTGCGCCGTCTGGAACATCAACGGGTACCAGCCACGCCCGCCGATCTGCAGGTGGCTATAGGCGTTGCTGGGCAGGAACACAAAACTGGCCTCCAGCCCAGGGATGCGCTGCGTGGCGATCTCGATGGCCCGATCGATCGGGATCATCGGTGCCGGTACACCCGGTGCCGACAACGGCACCTTCTCCCGGGCAATCACCGGCACGATGGGCTCACTGGAGATGGAAATCTGGTTGTCGCCCAGGATTGCCCGGATTAGAAACCAGATGCCGGTGATGGAAATCACCGCGATAAACCAGATCGACCAGATACCGCTCAAACGGTGGAAGTCACCCCAGAAGATCCGCGCGCCATGGCGGATTCGCAGGGTCGGGCGCAGAAACCCCTTCCAGAAACGCTTGTACACCACCAGCCCGGTGACCAGCGATGCCAGCAGCGGTATGCCCAGTGCCGACACCAGGTACCAGCCCCAGCTGTAGCCATTGGTAAACGGCACCAGCCACCAACCGTGCAACGCACGGGTAAATTGCTGGAAGTTGAAGGCCGGGCTGATGCCCTGGATCACACCGGTATACGGGTTGACGTAGACCTCTACCGAGCGCCCGTCGGGGTAACTGAGGTCGACACTCAGCGCGAAGTGCGACTCGTCCGGGCGAGTGATCGATTGCACGATCGCCTGGGGTTCGTTGCGCTTGATGGCGCCGATCACCTGGTCGTAACTCAGCAGTTCGGCATCGTCCGACGGCTTGCTGGCGCGGATGTCCGGGTTGGCCAGCCAGACGATTTCCTGGCTGACCACTGCCAGGGTGCCGGTGACGCAGACGATCAGTACAAAAAACCAGATGGGCAACGCCAGCCAGCTATGAACCAGAAACCAGAGTTTTGAGCGTGACTTCTTTGACATGTGGATGCGGGTCTTGATCGGAGGAGGGCGAAGGAGGCCCGGAAAAGGCCGGTCGTAGCTTTTGCTGACGCGACGGGCTGTATCTAAGTTAAGACGGATGAGAATGAGAAATCCCTAAGCGGGATATGAAAGAAAATGTTTCAGCGTTGCCGGATTGAACACGAAACATGTTCCAAGCCATCACCCAGGTGCCATTGATGGGGCCGGGGGGCTGCGTAGGATGGGCGCATACCGTTGAGCGAGCGCTATAAAAGTGAGTCCACAAAAATGACTGCCAGAACCCTCTACGACAAACACATCGACTCCCACACGGTGTGCGCCCTGGATGATCAGGGCCATGTGCTGCTTTATATAGATCGCCAGGTGATCAATGAATACACCAGCCCCCAGGCCTTCAGCGGCCTGCGCGAGGCCAAGCGTGGCGTATGGCGCCCCGGCACCGCGCTGGCGGTGGTCGACCACGTAAACCCCACAACGCCCACGCGCGTTGCAGCCATGCCCGACGCAGGCGGCGCGCGGCAAGTCTCGTACCTGGCAGAAAACTGCCAGGACTTCGGCATCGAGCTGCTGGACATCCTCGACAAACGCCAAGGCATCGAACACGTGATTGCCCCGGAGCAGGGCTTTATCCTACCGGGCATGGTGATTGCCGCCGGCGACAGCCACACCACCACCTACGGTGCCCTCGGCGCCTTCGGCTTTGGTATCGGCACCTCGGAAATCGAGCACCTGCTGGCCTCGCAGACCTTGGTGTATAAACGCCTGAAAAGCATGCGCGTGACGGTAGACGGCACCCTGGGCAACGGCCTGACCTCCAAGGACGTGATCATGGCGCTGATCGGCAAGATCGGCGCGTCCGGTGCCACCGGTTACGCCATCGAGTTTCGCGGCGCCACCATTGATGCGCTGAGCGTCGAAGCGCGCATGACCATTTGCAACATGGCGGTGGAAGCCGGCGCGCGTGGTGCGTTTATGGCGCCTGACGAAAAAGTCTTCGCCTACCTCAAAGACAAGCCGCGTGCGCCCAAGGGCGAGCTGTGGGAACAAGCCCTGCTGCAATGGCGCAAGCTGCACACAGACGCCGACGCGGTGTTCGACCAGGAAGTGCACCTCGATGCCAGCACCCTGGAACCCATGGTCACCTGGGGCACCAGCCCCGACCAGGCTGCGCCCATCGGCGCCCGCGTGCCGGACCCGCAAGACGTCAGCGACCTTATCCTGCGCCAGGACATGCGCCGCGCCCTCAACTATATGGGCCTGGAAGCCGGCATGCCGCTCAGCGACATTGTGATCAGCCACGCGTTTATCGGCTCTTGCACCAACGCGCGCATCGAAGACCTGCGCGACGCCGCCAGTGTGGTGCGCGGCAAGCAGGTGGCCGAGCATGTGCGGGCGATGATCGTGCCGGGCTCCACCGAGGTACGCGACCAGGCCGAAGCCGAAGGGCTGGCGGCGATCTTTATCGACGCCGGCTTCGAATGGCGCCAGTCAGGCTGCTCGATGTGCCTGGCGATGAATGATGACGTGCTGGCCCCCGGTGACCGCTGCGCCTCCAGCACCAACCGCAACTTCGAAGGCCGCCAGGGCGCCGGGGCGCGCACCCACTTGATGAGCCCGGCGATGGTCGCTGCCGCTGCCATCACCGGCCGCCTTACCGATATCCGCCACTTTGGAGACCGCCCATGAGCCTGCAACCGTTCACCCAGGTCACCGGCCAGGCCGCGCCGATGCTGGCGGCAAATATCGACACTGACGTGATCATGCCCAAGCAATTTCTCAAAGGCATCGACCGCGCCGGCCTCGACCGTGGGCTGTTCTTCGACCTGCGCTTTTTGCCCAATGGCGCGCCCAACCCCGAATTCGTGTTGAACCAGCCAGCCTGGCAGGGCGCAAGTTTTATAGTGGTGGGGCCCAACTTCGGCTGTGGCTCGAGCCGCGAACACGCGGTGTGGGGCTTGAAGCAGATGGGCATTCGCGCGCTGATCGGCAGCAGCTTTGCCGGGATTTTCTATGACAACTGCCAGCGCAACGGGGTGTTGTTGATTACCTTGGACGAAGCGGTGCTGCACACACTCGGGCAGACGGTCAGCCAGCCTGCGCAGGCGCAGATCAGCGTGGACCTTGAGGCACAGCAGATTCGGCTGGCCGATGGCCAGGTGATCCCCTTCCAGATCGACACCTTGCGCAAGACCGCGTTGTTGCTCGGCCTGGATGCAATTGGCAGCACGTTGCAGCGCAGTGAGCAGATCAAAACGTTCGAGCGCCAGCATTTGGCGGCCAATCCCTGGCTGGGTTAAAACCTCAATGGTTTAACTACGTAGTCATATAAGTAGAGCAAACGCCCTTCTGTTATTGGAGGGCGTTTTTTTTTTGGCTATTTACTTTTCAAATAATGCGAGTTGCAGCGCGCAACCTCAGTGGTTACAAGGGCGGTGTCGAGGTGGCGGATTAAACCCTGAAAAAATATAAGGGTATGTTGTTGACACCTTCTAGGCCATAGGCTTAAGTGGGTGCTGACTTGGAAAGTCGCACATTACAAGAAAGGACGTTAAAACCATGACTGATGAATTAGTTGGCTTTTATACCTCTCTGGTTTCGGCGATAAAGTTTGTAACCTGATCGCGTTTTTCTACCTCTAAACCAGTTGTCATTGTTGCGGTTACCACTGTTTTTTCCACTGTGAAAAGACACGTAAGCCTATGCCTTAACATCCGTTAAGAACACAGAGAGTGCAAACTCATGTCGATTTTTGATCAAGCAATCCATCGTTCGGTACAGTGGCAGGATTGGCGTTGGCAGCAGAAGAATGCCATCCGCGATGAACCGGCATTGCGGGCCGCTTGCGGTGGTTGGAATGAGCAAACCAGCGCGTATATCGAGCACAACTTGCGAGACCGCAAGTTACAGATAACGCCTTATTACATTGACCTGATCAAGCGCTCACTCACCGATGGCGAGGTGATGGACCATCCCCTATGGCGCCAAGTGGTGCCTTACTGGAGCGAGCAGGTCGCTGGCGATTACGACGGCACCTCGGAGAACTGGGAACTCGGCCACGAAATGAAAACGCCGATCTGCCAGCACAAGTACGACAACCGCGTGATCCTGCGCATGACCAACACCTGCAACGCCTATTGCCAGTTCTGCTTCGAAGCGCTGCGCACCTTGCAGGTCGGCACCGAGAAGGCGAATGCCAGCGCCGACTCGTTCAAGGATTCGCTCGAATACATCCGCAACAACCCGGCCATCGAAGAGGTGATTCTGAGCGGCGGTGACCCGTTGATGCTCGCCGACCGCAAGCTCGAAGAGAACCTCGCCGCCCTGCGTGGCATTCGCGACGACCTGCTGATTCGCCTGCACACACGGGCCTTGAGTTTTAACCCGTTTCGGGTGACCGATGAGTTATTGGCCATGCTGGAAAAGTACAAGGTCAATGCGTTTGGCGTGCATGTATGCCACCCGCTGGAACTGAGTGCGGACTTTGCCGTGGCGGTTAAGCGTATCCAGAGTGTGGTGCCGATTGTGTTCTCCAACATGCCGTTGTTGCGCGGCGTGAATGACGATGAAGCAACCTTGCATAAACTGTTTATTGACCTGTATCGGCTGGGCGTAAAACCGTATTACTTGTACCACTTCATGCCGTTTTCACCCGGGGCTTCGGAATATAAAGCCTCGATAAGCCACGCCATCGCTATTATGGATCGCCTCAAGCGGCGTGTGTCCAATATTGCCATGCCGGAATATGTACTGCCGCATGCGCAGGGCAAGTTTACCGTGCCGCTGCTGGACTTTGAAAAGCCGCACGACTTGCCGCACTTTGAAGTGCGCGATGGGCAACGTCATTACCGGTTCCGTAATTGGGAAGGGCAGTGGTGCAGTTGGCAGGATGCCTGAAGTTATTGACGCATGAGGCGGTATTAATGATGAAACAAGATGCCATTCTTTTTATTGATGTGGATGACAGTGCTTCCATTCGCTATAGCTACCGTGAGCCGCACTTTGTTGCGGCCCGGGCCAAAGGCCTGGTGTGTTTGACTGCGGGTCTGACGGGGCGCAAGCACCTGCAACGGCTGCAGGACGACAGTGATGAAGTGTTCCTGCTCGATACACTCAGCGAACCGGCCATTCTCGACTTGGTGGGCGAACTGGATGGGCGCTATCAGATCCGCGCGATTTTCTGCCAGGCCGGCCATTCGTCTGCGCTGGGGCAAGTCGGCTGCATCGTAGCGCAGGCCAGTCAGCGCCTGGGCCTGGTGTACAGCTGCCCGCAAGCCATTGCCGCGTGCAACAACAAGTACCTGATGCGCCGGGCGCTGAGCCAGCAGGGCGTGCGCTCCGTGCCGTTCGCGCTGTGCAATGACGAACAACAACTGCAGCAAAGCGCCGAGCGCATGGGCTATCCGCTGATTGCCAAACCGCCGTTTGGTGGCGCTTCGGCGTTTATCAAGCAGTGCTTCAACTGGGCCGAGTTAAGCCGGCACTATGCGCAATTTCGCAGTGGCCACGCTAACGCGGCTTACGCCGATTTCTATGGGTGTGAGCACAGCCTGTCTGACGAAGATGGGCAGCAACACCAATACATTCCAGGGCACAGCCTGTTGTTGGAAGGGTTTATCCAAGGCATTGAAGGCAGTGTGGAGTGTGTGATCGTCGGCGGGCACGTCCATGCGCTGTTGATCAACGAAAAACTGATGTTGACCGAGCGCAGTGGCACGGTGCTGGAGAACCTGCTGATTTCCCCGCCCACGTCTTTTACCGACGCCCAGTGCGAGCAGATCCGCCAGTACGCGGGGGATTGCCTGCGCGCGGTGGGGCTGACCAACGCGCTGGTGCATTTTGAATTTCGCATGATGGCGGCGGGGCCGGTGGTGATTGAGATCAACCCGCGCGTCGGCGGGCTGTATGTCAATGCGGCGTTCCGTGACGTGGCCGGCATTGACCCGTACGACCTTTATCTGTCCCTGCTGTTGGGCGAGCCGGACTTGAACGCCCGGTTGCAAGCCTGTGCGCACAACATCGCAAGCACATCCCAGCATTACTCGATGCTGGCGCTCTACCCGGAGCACAGTGGACAGTTCAAGGGCATTGAGGGGGTGCAGTTCCTCGATGAGCACCCTGCGGTGCTGGAGTATTTCCAGCAGGAACCCGGCAACTGTATCGATGCGGATATCGAAGAGCATTACTTGCTCAAGTGCTGGGTCAAGGTTGACGATGCTGCCGACGCTCACGCCGTGCATGATGCGATCCGGCACAACCTGCGCGTGATTATCGACAGTAAGGTCTAGCGATATGGATATCCCACAGATTGGCGCGCACTTGCGCAAGCACCACTATTGTCACCGTCGGGACTTTGGTCAGTTGCTCAAGGTCGAGCCCGGTGAGGAGCAAAGCTTTCGCGCCTACTGGGCGAACCTGGTGCGCGACGAGGCGTTCAAGGCATACACCCATCGCGAACGGCGGATCCTGCGCTATCGTTTGTCAGCGACGCGGCAGTTGCAGATCGACCGCACGACCGCGTTCAAGTCGCCGGTCACCTATGCGGTCAACTATCGCCAGGGCGTCAACCACTTGAGCTACAGCGAGGAGGGCTTTATCGAGCACCCATTGATGCAGAAATTGCTCGCCACCGACCTGGCGGTGATCGAACCGCACCTGGGCCCGCATGCCTACACCATTGATATCCACCAGTTTCGCGTGCGTGCAGAGGGGGCATCGGCCAGCCCGACCACCTCGGGTATTCACCAGGACGGCCTGGATTGGGTGTTTATGCATTTTATTGGCCAGAGCAACACGGTGCCGGTGGTGTCCGAGGTGTTTACCGCTGAGGCGGAGCACAGCCGCGTGCTGGACCTGGCGATGGAGCAGTTTCTGGAAACCATCGTGATCAACGACCGTGGGCTGTATCACCGCGCCGGCGCGGTACGGCCGCAGTCCGATTCGGCACCGGCCTGGCGCGATGTGCTGCTGGTGAGCCTGCGCGGCGTGGCGGCTGATGACGCACGGGTAGAAGACGAGGTACAACCGGCATGAGCGACGTTCAGCCCTTGGGCCTGTCGACCCGCAACGCCCGCTTGATCATCTTTGCGCGGGGCGTGTCGGATTTCGGCGCCTTCCTCAACATGGTGGCGCTCTCGACCTACGTTTACTGGCTCAGCCAAAGCGTGGTGTTTGTCAGTGTGTTCCTGGCGTGCCGGGTGACGGGCGGCATCGTCGCCAGCCTGTTCGGCATCCCGTTTTTCCGGCGCTTCGCGGGGCGCAGTACCTTGGCCGGGCTGGACCTGGCCCGCGCGCTGTTACTGGTGCCGCTGCTGGTGCTGATCCCGGCGCATCAGCTCAACGTGCTGCCGTTTATCGCGTTCGGCATCGGCCTGTGCAATTCGCTGTTTGCCATTGGCCTCAATAGCCAGTTGCCGACCTGGGTGGCGCTTGAACAGCGGGTGAGCACCAATGCCTGGATCACCTCGGCGGCGGCTACGGGCGCGGTGTTTGGCAGCCTGCTCTCCGGCTTGTTGATCGCCACGGGCGGATTCGAGGCGGTGTTTGCCGTCAACATCGGCACTTACGTGATGGCGGCCTGCCTGATCCTGCCGTTGCGCGCCTTGTATTCAGTCGCGGTTGCCGCGCATCGTGGGCTTGCGGCCGAATGGCACGAGTTGACCAAAGGCTTGCGCGGTGCGCCGGTGTTGGCGGCGATATTGTTGATCAGCATGCTCGATACCCTCGGCAGCGCTGCGCATAACGTCGGCTGGCCGGTGTTGTCGCAATACATTTCGCCGGACACCGCGAAAACCGTCATGGGCTACCTGCTGGCGGTGTGGGCCTGCGGCAAGTTCGTCGGCGCGCGCCTGGCCAGTGCGTTGCTCAAGGGCCGTGGCACCCAAGGCATGGAGCGCTGGTTCATGGCGGGTGTGGCGCTGATGTCCAGCGGCTTTATCCTCACCTTTCAGCAAACCGAACTGTGGCTGGCGCTGCTGTTGGTGGTGTGGGCCGGGCTCGGTGATGGTATCTCTGAGGTGGCGCTGGTTTCCCGTGCGCAAAGCGAACCCGATAGCTTGCGCCTGCCGTTGTTCAGCCTGTTGACGCTGATCCAGATGGCCGGCTTTGGCGTGGGCATGCTGGTGGTGGGGCCGTTCTACCTGACGTGGACGCCGGCCCAGGTGATCGTGCTGTTCCACGGGCTGCCGTTGACCGCCCTGCTGATCATGACGGTATGGCTGGGTGTCAGCGCCACGCGCGGCGTCAGATCGACAACCCTTTGAAGTGCTCCTGCAAAAATTCCACGCAGGCGCGCAATTTACCGGAGTAGGCCAAACGTGTCGGGTACACCGCCCACACGTTGGCGCTTTGGGTGTAGGCGTGCAGCACCTGCACCAACTTGCCCTGTTCCAGCAGCGGTTTCACGTCCCACATCGAGCGCAGTAACACACCGCGCCCGTCCAGGGCCCACTGCAACACGATCTCGCCGTTGTTTGAAGAAAGCGGCCCGCGCACGCGTACGCTTTCGGGCGCGCCGTCACGCTCCAGGTTCCAGATGCCGAAGGCGTTGTCGCGCTCCTTGAGCACCAGGCAGTCGTGCTGTTCCAGGTCGCTCAACTGTTGCGGTGTGCCTTTGCGTTGCAGGTAGGCCGGCGCGGCGCACAGCACGCGACGGTTGCTCACCAGCCGCCTGCCGATGTGCTGGCCGGGGATGTCATCGCCGACGCGAATCTCCAGGTCAAACCCTTCACTGACGATATCCACCACGCGGTCGAACAGGTCCAGGCGGATTTCCAGGTCCGGGTACTGCTCGGCCAGCAACGACAGGGCCGGCGCCACATGGTTGCGGCCGAAACCGAAGCTGCTGCACAGGTGCAGATGCCCGCGCGGGCTGTCGTGGGCGTCGCTCAACTCATCGGACAGTTGCTGGAAATCTTCAAGGATGCGCACAGCCCAGCGTTGTACCCGCTCGCCGTCTTCGGTCAGGGCTATGCGGCGGCTGGTGCGGTGCAGCAGGCGCGTGGCCAGGGTGGTTTCGAGGATCTGAATGCGCTTGCTCACATACGCAGGCGACAACCCCAGCTCATCGGCGGCGGCAGCGAAGCCGGCCTTGCGGATCACGGTGAGGAACACCCGCAGGTCTTCGGGTAGGGGCACGGTATCTTTCTTATGGGTCATCAGAAACAGACGTGGCGGCATGAGCCGCCAGAATAGCACCGGATCGGCATGCCTTCCGGCATGCCGGGCCGTTATTGCTTACTCGGCGGCGATTTTCGCCTGCGCCGCAGCCCGCGCATGGCGGCCATGCTTGAGGGCGATAGGGGCCATTTTTTCGCGATCCAGCTCACCCTCCCAGGCGGCCACCACCAATGCCGCGACGGCATTGCCGATGATATTGGTCAGCGAGCGGCACTCGGCCATAAAACGGTCGACACCCAGGATCAGCACCATCGCCGCCACCGGCACGGTCGGCACCACCGCCAGGCTCGCGGCCAGCGCCACAAAACCTGCACCGACCACCGCGCCGGCGCCCTTGGAGGTGAGCATGGCCACCGCCAGCAAGGTCAATTGTTGCTCCAGCGGCAGGTGGATATTGGTGGCTTGCGCCAGGAACAACACCGCCAGGGTCATGTAGATGTTGGTGCCGTCGAGGTTGAAGGTGTAGCCGGTCGGCACCACGATACCCACCACGCCTTTGGATGCGCCGAGGCTTTCGAGTTTCTGGATCAATTGCGGCAGTGCCGACTCCGACGAGCTGGTGCCGAGCACAATCAACAGCTCCGACTTGATATAGCCCATCAACTTGAAAATGCTGAAGCCGGCGTAGCGCGCGATGCTGCCCAGTACCACGGCCACAAAGAAAAACGCGGTGAGGTAGAACGTACCCACCAGCTTCAGCAACGGCAGCAATGAACCCACGCCGTATTTGCCGATGGTGAAGGCAATCGCCCCAAACGCCCCGATCGGCGCCACGCGACTGATAATGCCGACGATGCGAAAGAACACTTCGCTGGCCTGGTTGATCACGCCCACCAATGGCCGGCCTTTTTCCCCGACCATCACCAGGCCGACGCCGAACAGTACCGAAACAAACAGCACCGGCAGGATTTCGCCCTTGGAGAAGGCATCAAAAAACGTGGCGGGGATCACGTGCAGCAAGAACCCGGTGATGCCTTCGCCATGTTCGGCCTGGCCGACGAAGCCGGCGATGGCCGAACTGTCGAGGGTCTTCACATCAATGTTGAAACCCACGCCCGGTTGCAGCAGGTGCGCGGCGAGGATACCGATCAGCAGGGCGATGGTGGAGACGATCTCGAAATACAGCAGCGCCTTGCCGCCGACGCGGCCGACCTGTTTCACATCGTGCATGCTGGTGATGCCGGAGACCACCGTGCAGAAGATGATCGGGCCGATGATCATCTTGATCAGTTTGATAAAGCCGTCGCCCAGGGGCTTGAGGTCGATACCGATTTGCGGCCAGACATGGCCGATCAACACACCCAGCGCGATGGCGATGAGCACCTGGACATACAGGGTTCCCAGCAGTTTTCGGATTGTCATTTTTATTATCTCGGGATGTTTTTTGGGCAAAGCGAACCCGTCGCAGGCCATTGGCAGCCTGCGAGGCGGGTGTTTCAGATCACGCTGTCAGTGCATTCAGCGAAGGAAGGCCAGGACTTCGCCAAGCAACAACTCAGGGGCTTCTTCGGCAATGTAGTGCCCGGCCGGCAGCGCCTTGCCGCGCACGTCGGTGGCGACTTTCTGCCATTCCTTGAGTGGCTCGAAGCAGCGGCCGACAGTGCCTTCGGCGCCCCACATCACCAGCAAAGGCAGGTTCAGGTGGTTGCCGGCATCGATGTCGGCCTGGTCGTGCTCAAGGTCGATGCCGGCGGCAGCACGGTAGTCCTCGCAGATACCGCGAGCGGTGCCGGGCAGTTGCAGGCAGCGCAGGTATTCGGCGAAGGCTTCATCGGTGAACGGTTTGAGCCCGGCACTGCGGCTGCCCATGACGCTGCGCAGGTACAATTCGGGGTTGCTCTCGATCAGGGCTTCAGGCAAGGGCGCCGGGCGGATCAGGAAGAACCAGTGCCAGTAGGCGCGGGCGAAAGCTTCGTCGGTCTGGGCGTACATCGACAAGGTGGGGGCGATGTCCAGCAGCACCATGCGCTGCACGGCGGCGGGGTGGTCCAGGGCCAGGCGGTGGGCGACGCGGGCGCCACGGTCGTGGGCCAGTACCGAGAAACGCTCGAAGCCCAGGGCTTGCATCAGCTCGACGCCGTCGCGGGCCATTTCGCGTTTGGAATAATTAGTGTGGTTGTCATTGGCGGGTGGTTTGCTGCTGTCGCCATAACCGCGCAGGTCGGCGGCGACCACGGTGAAGTGCTGGGCCAGCTGTTCGGCGATTTTGTGCCAGATGACGTGGGTTTGCGGGTGCCCGTGCAGCAGGAGCAGACCGGGACCTGTACCGCCTTTGCGGTAACTGATGTCCACGCCGTTGACGTGGCACTGGTCTTTTTGGAAACCGGCGAACATGGGATGACTCCTCTTTGTAAGTGCTTGCATCGTGGAATCACGCGGGGTTTGGGGCAAGTGGGAAAGCGTGGAGGGGTTGTTCATGAAGTGTGTTGCGGGGTTGGTCGCTGTGGCGGTTTTTCGGTGTACATATCCGTTGCTGCGGTCACGGCTGAGTAGGGTTTTTGGCAAACGCCCGGAATGCCGGCCCAGCCAAAAGTAACCAAAAGGTCTGTGCCCCACCACTCGGTGCCTCGCTTAGGCTCGGCATGCCAGAACGAAGGCTTGAATCCGTGGGCCGCCGCGATGGGCCATCCTTGGCCCAGCGCGGCTAACCCGGCGTCCTGCCGGGTTACCCACGGATTCAAGCCTGCGTTCGGCCATCGTGGTTAACGGGGCGTCTCAGAT
>NZ_CBFHAZ010000124.1:0-16682 GCF_965653655.1 Pseudomonas onubensis
GCTCGCGAAAGCGGTAGGTCAGTCGAATCTTTATTAACTGATACACCGCTTTCGCGAGCAAGCCCGCTCCCACAGGGGGATCTATGGTGGTTGGGCTAACAGCGTCAGTCCTCACTGATCGGCAGCACGTAGTTCTTGAACTCCGTATCTTCCCGAAACCCGATCGACTCATAGGTCTTCTGCGCCACTTCATTGTCACTGCTGGTCGACACCCGCAGCCTTACGGCCTGGGTCTCCTTGGCCATCTTCTTCGCGGTGCGCATCAGGTTGTCGGCCACCAACTGCCGGCGGGCATCTTCGGCGACGTAGATGTCGTTGAGGATCCACACGCGTTTAAGCGACAGCGACGAAAAGCTCGGGTACAGCTGGCAGAACCCCAGCAACTTCTTGTCGTCATCGTCCGCCAGGGCCAGGTAGATCACTGACTCTTTGCGGCGCAGGCGCTTTTCCAGAAAGGTCCGCGACGAATCCGGGAAGGGCAGTGCGCCATAAAACTCGCGGTATTTGACGAACAACGGGGTCAGCAGGTCCAGGTGTTCCAGGGTCGCTTGAGTAATCCGCATGCCAGGCCTCAACTTCCAAATGGGGTATGACCACACAAGCGGCCGTGACTCGATGCTGCCTAATGACGCAAAAAAGCGCAATCGTGCAGCTATCAGTCAGTGGGTGGGCTGAGCAGGAAGTTGCCTTTCATCAGGTCAGGATCATCCGATTCGATGGTCTGAACCTGCGCCTCGTCCTTGAGATTGACCCCCGACAGCTGCCGACGACACGCTTCTTTCATCAAGTAAAGCAGGCGATGGGCGGCCATGCCGTAGCTCAGGCCCTCCAGGCGCACGTTGGAAATGCAGTTGCGGTAGGCATCGGTGAGGCCGACCTTGGGGTTGTAGGTGAAATACAACCCCAGGCTGTCCGGCGAGCTGAGCCCCGGCCGTTCGCCGATCAGAATCACCACCATCTTGGCCCCGAGCAACTGGCCGATTTCATCGGCCACTGCCACGCGGCCCTGTTCCACCAGGATCACCGGCGACAAGGACCAGCCTTCAGCCTGGGTCTGTTCCTCCATGCGTGTAAGAAACGGCAGCGTATGTTTATGCACCGCCAGCGCAGACAGGCCATCGGCTACCACCACGGCTAAATCCACGCCGCCTGGGTTGGCGGCGGCATAGTCGCGCAGGCTCTGCGCTGACTCATCACTTAAGCGTCGGCCCAAATCCGGGCGTTGCAGGTACATGTGCCGGTCCACCGCAGCACTGTGCAGCAACAGGCTGTCACGCCCGCGCTCGGCCATTTGGCTGCTCAGGCCGGCATGGTCGAAGGGCAGGTGTACCGCATCGCGTGCCTGGGCGTGGGCGAATTGAAAATCCAGCTGCGCGTTGGTGGGAATGCTGGTGCCGGTGCGGCCCAGGGCAATGCGCGCAGGCGTGAGGCGGCGCAGTTCCAGCCACGGGTTGTCAGGCAGGTCGAGTTGCACAGGCGGCTCCTTCATCCTAATTGCTTCAAGGCGTGGCGAAACGCTGGTGGCAGGCTGTTGCCAAAGTGCACCTTGCCGTCGGCTTGGGTGAAGATGCCCATTTTCGCCAGCCACTGCTCAAACTCCGGCGCCGGCTTTAAACCCAATGTTTGCCGAGCGTACAGGGCGTCGTGGAACGAGGTGGTCTGGTAGTTGAGCATGATGTCGTCGGAGCCGGGGATGCCCATGATGAAGTTGATCCCGGCCACGCCCAGCAGGGTCAGCAGGGTGTCCATATCATCCTGATCGGCTTCGGCGTGGTTGGTGTAGCAGATATCACAGCCCATCGGTACGCCAAGCAGCTTGCCGCAGAAGTGGTCTTCGAGGCCGGCGCGGATGATCTGCTTGCCGTTGTACAGGTACTCCGGGCCGATAAAACCTACGACCGTATTCACTAAAAACGGCTTGAAATGCCGCGCCACGGCGTAGGCGCGGGTTTCACAGGTTTGCTGGTCGACGCCAAAGTGCGCGTTGGCGGACAAGGCGCTGCCCTGGCCGGTTTCGAAATACATCAGGTTCTGGCCCAAGGTGCCGCGATTCAGGCTCAAACCCGCCTCATAACCTTCCTGCAACACGCTCAGGCTGATACCAAAACTGGCGTTGGCCGCCTCGGTGCCGGCAATCGACTGGAATACCAGGTCGAGCGGCACGCCTCGGTTGATGGCTTCGATAGAGGTGGTGACGTGGGTGAGCACGCAGGCTTGGGTGGGGATTTCGTAGCGCTGGATGATTGCGTCGAGCATCTCCAGCATGGCGCAGATCGAGGCGATGCTGTCGGTGGCCGGGTTGATGCCGATCATCGCGTCGCCGTTGCCGTAGAGCAGGCCGTCGAGAATGCTCGCGGCGATGCCTGCCGGTTCATCCGTCGGGTGGTTGGGTTGCAGGCGGGTCGAGAGGCGCCCGCGCAGGCCCATGGTGCCGCGAAACTGGGTGACCACGCGGATTTTCTGCGCCACCAGCACCAAATCCTGCACACGCATGATTTTGGAGACGGCAGCGGCCATTTCCGGCGTCAGCCCGGGCGCCAAGGCACGCAGGGAGTGTTCGTCGGCCGCATCGCTGAGCAGCCAGTCGCGCAGGCCGCCGACGGTGAGGTGGCTGACTGCGCTAAACGCCTGTTTATCGTGGGTGTCGATGATCAGCCGGGTGACTTCGTCGCTTTCGTAGGGGATCAGCACTTCTTCGAGGAAGTGTTTCAACGGGATATTCGCCAGCGCCATTTGCGCCGCGACGCGCTCGCCGTCATTTTGCGCCGCCACGCCCGCGAGGAAGTCGCCGGAACGCGCCGGGCTGGCCTTGGCCATCACGTCTTTGAGGCTGTCGAACCGGTAGGTCTGTGTACCTACCGCGTGGGAAAAGCTTGCCATACAGTGTCTCCTTGGCGACGCGGGCTGCCCGTGAGCAAGGCGCCCGCATCGAGGTTTACGGCTATCAGTGCAGGGCGGCCTCTGCGGCCTGGATCGCCGCGAATTCCTCTTCGGGCGTGCCCGCTACCAAGTGATGCCGGCTGTAGAAAGCAAAGTAAGCAATTAATACTCCATAGATGATCGCCGCGCCAATCACCACCCGTGGATCCACCAGAAAGCCCGCCACCACGGCCACGCAGGCCAGTACCAAGGCGATGCCGGAAGTGAAAATGCCACCCGGCGTGCGGTACGGGCGCTCCATTTTGGGGCGGCGGATGCGCAAGGTGATGTGCGCGGCCATCATCAGTACGTAGGAGATGGTCGCGCCGAACACGGCCACCAGAATCAGCAAATCACCCTGGCCGGTCAGCGACAGGCCAAAACCGATGATGCCGGGGATCACCAGCGCCAGCACCGGCGCCTTGCTTTTGTTGGTCTGCGACAGCTTGCGTGGCAGGTAGCCGGCGCGAGACAAAGCAAAGATCTGCCGCGAATAGGCGTAGATGATTGAGAAAAAGCTCGCGATCAGCCCGGCCAGGCCGACCAGGTTGACGAAGCTGCCCATCCAGGTCGAGCCGCCGTACGACAAGGCCAGCGCTTCGACCAGTGGGTTACCGGATTTGATCAGCGCGTAAGTGCCGGCGCCGCCTGGCGCAATCACCAGAATCAACAGGGCAAAACTGGTCAGCACCACAATGGCGCCGATCAGGCCGCGCGGCAGGTCGCGCTTGGGGTTCTTGGTTTCTTCGGCGGCCAGGGGCACGCCTTCGACGGCGAGGAAAAACCAGATTGCGTAGGGGATCGCCGCCCACACACCAACATAGCCAAACGGCAGGAAGGTGCTGGCGCCCTTGGCCTCGGTCACCGGGATATCGAGCAAGTTGGCGACGTTGAAGTGCGGCACCATCGACACCAGGAACACGCCCAAGGCAATCGCTGCGATGGCGGTGATCACAAACATCAGCTTCAGGGCTTCACCCACGCCAAAGATGTGGATGCCGATAAAGATGATGTAGAACGCCAGGTAAATCATCCAGCCGCCGATGCCGAACAACGACTCGCAATAGGCGCCGATAAACACCGCGATGGCGGCGGGCGCGATGGCATATTCGATGAGGATAGCGGTGCCGGTGAGGAACCCGCCCCAAGGGCCGAAGGCGCTGCGGGCAAAGCCGTAGCCACCGCCGGCGGTAGGAATCATGGAAGACAGTTCGGCCAGGGAGAAACACATGCACAGGTACATGGTGGCCATCAGTAAGGTGGCGAGGAACATACCGCCCCAGCCGCCCTGGGCCAGGCCGAAGTTCCAACCGGCGTAGTCGCCGGAGATCACGTAGGCAACGCCAAGGCCGACCAGCAGCACCCAGCCGGCGGCGCCTTTTTTCAGTTCGCGTTGTTGAAAATAGTCGGTGCCGACTTTTTCGAAGTCGACGGAAGAGCCAGACGCCGGAGCGCCAGTGGGTTCGCTAGGCATAATGGAATCCCTTTTCTTATTGTTTTATCTCGGCTTATTCAAGCCGAATGAGTAGCAAGGTCTTGTGACGATCAAGTGTGGGAGCGGGGAGTCAGTTAGAAAAAGCCCAACGGATTAATGTCGTAGCTCACCAGCAGGTTCTTGGTCTGCTGGTAGTGATCCAACATCATCTTGTGGGTCTCACGGCCCACGCCGGACTTCTTGTAGCCACCAAACGCGGCATGCGCCGGGTACAGGTGGTAGCAGTTGGTCCACACACGGCCCGCCTTGATCGCGCGGCCCATGCGGTAGGCGCGGTTGATGTCGCGGGTCCATACGCCGGCGCCGAGGCCGAACTCGGTGTCGTTGGCAATCGCCAGGGCTTCGGCTTCGTCCTTGAAGGTGGTGATGCTCACCACTGGGCCGAAGATTTCTTCCTGGAACACGCGCATCTCATTGGTGCCCTTGAGCAGGGTCGGCTGGATGTAATAACCACCGGCCATGTCGCCGGTCAGTTGCTCAACCTTGCCACCAGTGAGCAGTTGCGCGCCTTCGCCCTTGGCGATTTCCAGGTAGGACAGGATCTTGTCGAACTGCTGCTCGGACGCCTGGGCGCCGACCATGGTGTCGGTGTCCAGCGGGTCGCCGCGTTTGATCTGCTCGATCTTCTTCATCACCACTTTCATGAAGTCGTCGTAGATCGACTCTTCCACCAGCGCGCGGGAAGGGCAGGTGCACACTTCGCCCTGGTTGAAGAACGCCAGCACCAGGCCTTCGGCGGCTTTTTCGATAAACGAAGGTTCGGCTTTCATGATGTCGGCAAAGAAGATGTTCGGCGACTTGCCGCCCAGCTCAACAGTCGACGGAATAATGTTCTCGGCCGCCGCGTGCATGATGTGCGAGCCCACTGGCGTAGAGCCAGTGAAGGCGATCTTGGCGATACGCTTGCTGGTGGCCAAGGCTTCGCCAGCTTCTTTACCGAAGCCGTGCACCACGTTCAACACGCCGGGTGGCAGCAGGTCGCCAATCAGCTCCATCAGCACGTTGATGCCCAGCGGGGTTTGCTCGGCGGGTTTGAGCACCACGCAGTTACCGGCGGCCAGGGCCGGTGCGAGTTTCCACGCAGCCATCAGCAGCGGGAAGTTCCACGGGATGATCTGGCCGACCACGCCCAGCGGTTCGTGGAAGTGGTAGGACGCGGTGAGTTCGTTGATCTCGGCGCTGGTGCCTTCCTGGGCGCGGATGCAACCGGCGAAGTAGCGGAAGTGGTCGGCGGCCAGCGGGATGTCGGCGTTGAGGGTTTCACGCACGGCCTTGCCGTTGTCCCAGGTCTCGGTGATGGCCAGCAGTTCGAGGTTTTGTTCAATACGGTCGGCGATTTTGAGCAGCACCAGCGAACGGTCCTGGGCCGAGGTCTTGCCCCAGGCGTCAGCGGCGGCGTGGGCGGCATCCAGTGCCTTGTCGATGTCTTTGGCAGTGGAACGCGGGAATTCGGCGATGGGCTTGCCGTTGACCGGCGAGGTGTTGGTGAAATAGTTACCGTCCACCGGCGCAACGAATTCGCCGCCGATGAAGTTGCCGTACTTGGCTTTGAAGGAAACGATCGAGCCCTCAGTACCGGGATGTGCGTAACGCATGGTGGTTATCTCCTGCTTTTATGTTTATTGGAGTACAGCGATATTGCGCTTGATAAAGCGTAGAGCAAAGGACGGGCCACCGCTTTGCACGTCAGGTAAATCAAGGGCTTGGGCTTTATTGCAAAGCGTTGCTGTGACACCGACGGTACAGCCGGGGTGACAGTTTGTGCCATAACCGATACAGCCTGTGACCAGTGAGTCGGCCCGGGATTGCAATGGCCGGATGGCTGGGGGATGCTGGCCGTTCTCACGCAGGGAGAATAATAAGAACATGCATAACGATCATTTCAGTCGCCATGCCCAGCAAGTCTTCACCGCCACCCGTGGGCAAGACCTCGGCCACGGCCCCGGCAGCGACCCGTCCATCGCCCGCTCCTGGCTGCGCTGCCTGGAGGACTATCACCTGGACCCCGCGCTGACCATGGCCCCCACCGTGCTCGAACACGGGCGCCTGCTGGAAAGCCGCGAGCGCTTGCAGCAAGTGCTGCACATTGCCGACAGCGAGATGAACAGCCTGCATCAACAGCTTTCCGGCGCCGGGCATGCCGTGCTGCTCACCGATGCGCGCGGGGTGATCCTCAACTGCGTGACTGCGCCGGCCGAACGCAAGGTGTTCGAGCGCGCGGGCCTTTGGCTGGGCGCCGATTGGAGCGAGGCGTGCGAAGGCACCAACGGTATCGGCACCTGCCTGGTGGAGCGCCAGTCCCTGACCATTCACCGCGATGAGCATTTTCGCGGCCGCCACACCGGCCTGACCTGCTCGGCAAGCCCGGTGTTCGACCCCCATGGTGAGCTATTGGCTGTGCTGGACGTGTCATCGGCGCGTGAGGCCGTGTCGCGCCAAAGCCAGTTCCACACCATGGCGCTGGTGAACTTGTCGGCCAAGATGATCGAAAGTTGTTACTTCCTGCGTCATTTTGAACAGCACTGGCTGCTGCGCTTTCACTTGCAGGCGGAGTCCGTGGGGTTGTTCAGCGAAGGGCTGCTGGCGTTCGACGGCGAAGGGCGTATCTGTGCGGTCAACCAGAGTGCGCTGAACCTGCTGGGGCAGGCGCGCGGCGGTTTGCTGGGGCAACCGGTGGAGGCGTTTTTCGAGTGCTCGCTGGACCAGTTGCTCGGTCGCGCCAGCGCCAATGCTACTGCCAGTTGGCCGTTGCGTACCCGCGATGGTCGGCATTTGTTCGCCGCGTTGCGTGGCCAGACACGCAACGCGCCTGCGCCTGTGGCGAAGCCTGAGGCGCCACGCCTTTCGGGTATTTGCCTGGGCGATGCCGCGTTGCAGAGTGATTTTCGCAAGGCGCTCCGAGTATTCGAGCGCGACGTACCGCTGTTGATCAACGGCGAGACCGGCTGTGGCAAGGAAGCATTCGCCAAGGCCGTGCATCAGGCCAGCCTGCGTGCCGATAAGGCTTTCGTTGCGCTCAACTGCGCCGCTATTCCGGAAAGCCTGATCGAGAGCGAGCTATTTGGTTATCGCGGCGGCAGCTTTACCGGCGCGCGTAAAGAGGGGATGCAGGGCAAGTTACAGCAGTCAGATGGCGGCACTTTGTTTCTCGATGAAATCGGTGACATGCCCTTGGCCTTGCAGACTCGCTTGTTGAGAGTCCTGGAGGATCGTCTGGTGGTGCCCATCGGCGGCGAGCCTCAGCCGATAGATGTGCGCATTATCAGTGCTACTCACAGAGATTTGCTCGCGCGTGTGCAGGACGGCAGCTTCCGTGAAGATTTGTATTACCGGCTCAACGGTCTGGAAGTTTCATTGCCGGCGCTGCGTGATCGAAGTGACAAATCGCTGTTGCTGGACTTTTTACTGAAAGACGAAGCGGGTACGCAGAACGTCCTGCTTGATCTCGCCGCGCGTGAGCGACTATTGGCGTTTGCCTGGCCGGGTAATGTGCGGCAGATGCGCACTGTGTTGCGCACATTGGTTGCTTTGACCGAGAGTGGCCTGATTGGGCTTGAGGATCTGCCAGCGTACATTCGTCCACTCGCGCCCCGAGTGCTCAATGAGAAGCCTGACCTGCCTCTGGAACATGCCGAGCGCTTGACCTTGCTTGAGGCGCTGGAGCAGCAGCGATGGCATATGACCCATGCAGCCGAACACCTTGGGATCAGCCGCAATACCCTGTATCGCAAGTTGCGCAAGCACGGTATTACCCTTCGTTGACCTCTATTTCACTCGGCTTCACTGTGAGGTGACTGAGGTCTGATGTTTCGACTCTTCAGTCACCGGTACGAGAGATAGAGCCGGGCGATGGCAGTCGTTCGTAATACAGTAATAATTTTTTTGCCGCGCCTTGGATCTTTGTAAGTTGCATAACCACTCAGCGTAGGAACTGCGAATAGAGACGTCGCGTTGAGGAGAGTTGAGTGACGAATGTTTCAAGTTTTCCTACACCTTATGGTTTCTTTCCCTGCGCAGGCACAGTGGAAAATGCACCTGCTGCGGCTGCCGAAAAAGAGAGCCCAGGCATCGGGGGCGACTCGAAGCCTGTCGATGCGGGTAAGGCGCATAACGATGAGGCCCGCGCTAAGCGCAGTGCGCAAGCGCCACAGAGTGTCGATACCGCCGCAGCCGCCGATGCTGAGTTAGCAAAAACCTACGCAAAGGCGCTGGCGACTCGCTCCTTTCAAACATCAATCAGCCCACCGAACGTGCAAGTTCCTGCGCAATCCACCTTAGGGCAGTGGCGTGCACTGCTGGATAGTGCTTTGACCAGCTCGCGGTTTTTATCATGGGCGAACAAACATCAGGTTGATACAAGGTACTTGAAGCTGGACCCTGATCGCGGTGAATTGACCTGCGATGTGGGCGGTGAGCGTCGCACCTTTTCCCTCTCGGATGTGTCCGGATGGGCTGATGTTTCGCGAGCACTGCTGGCGATCGCCAAGGCATTGGCTACAGAGCCCGGTCAAACCCTGACGGTGCCTTGGCCAGAAGGCGAGGTAGCGTGGGATGTGGTAGGCAAGTTCTACGGGCGGCCGACTGACTTGACTCCGGCGCAGGCGATCGAGCACCGCGACGAGCTTCGAAAAAATACCAACGTTGAATTCCCGCCCCTTCCTCACGCGTCGCTGAGATCCAGGCAGGCACTGGCTGAGCACCAGGAGGCGCTTGGAGACGAGGCTAATACGCAGGCACTCATCGCAGCACTGAACAATCAGGTGGATGACGCCAGTGGAAAGGTCGACCTCAGCAAGGTGATGGTGCCTATCGACCCTCGTTCCGCGTATTTCAAAGCCTTTGATCAATCGATTACCGAGGTCAGCGCCGAGCAACTGATTGAAGACTACCAGTTGAATGTGCCGCAGAACGTTAAGCAGGCGCGCAACCTGGCCAATACGCTGGACTTCGACCTCGCCGTCCGTGCGCCGAAGGCAGAACAGGGTGGCGCGCAGCCTCTGACCCGAGGGGCGGAGCCCACGACGCTGGACAATGCAAAACGCGAGCAACTGCAACAAACTGTAGCGCAATGGAAAGCGCAGAATCCTGTCGGTCCATCAGGGGGGCAGTCCGGAGCAGAGTCGGATAGCTTGTTAGGACGGTTGCTAGGTTATCTTCCCGAGAACACCAGAAAGGCTATTGGCGATAATCCCGCAGCGGCGCTGGATGCAGTCACTCGGTCGCCCGAGGCCAAGGCGTTGGGCAAAAAAATCCAGGAGGCGCTCAACGGAGTAGAAACACCCACGAGTGCCATAGAGTACCTGAGTGCGGCACTTGCACTCGAAATGGACCCGGCCGGGGGGGCGTCACGTTCCAATCTGGCGGGTTACAACCTTTACAGCCAAGAGAATGTCGGGGCGTCACCTGCGCAAATTGTGGGTCGTTTCATTCAGCATCTCGAAGGAAAAGTGGGGGCAGAGCAGGCGCCAATCGTGGCGCGGCTGTTGTTATCGGTCTGCGCGCCCGAGTTGCTGGCTAAAGACCTGCCGCCGAGCCTGGTTTTTGGCTCACATACCTGGGTGACCTACTCCATCGAGGCCTGGCGTATTGAAAAGCAAGTGCCGGGGAGCGTGGCCAATATGACGTACAGTCAAGTCATACTCTTTGGGCAAACATCACCGATTTCAGCGGAGACTGAAAACCAACTTAAAGAAGTACGGCGCAATCCAATACTTGATTGGGGTCGGGCAAATGAAGTGATCGGTGCGCAGCCGAAAGGCGAGTACTCGGCCATAGATTACAACCTGTCAGTGACGGCGATGCTCAAACAGCAAAAAGAGCTTGAATGGGCGTCTGAGGTGTTGAAAAGTAAGCCAGCCACCCGGGAAGAGTTGGCGCTGACGGAGTTGGAGAGGGTGTTTGGTCAGCATATAGATTTCAAAAAGAAGGTCGTCGTAGACAGTCGCGAAGTGTGGCCGGACATTAAAAAATATTCGTTGTTGGACCTCTATATGTCGGGGCACTTGGGCCAGAAAGTCTGGAAGTCAACCGACGAAAAAGCAGTGCCGTACGACACCATGCGACATAAAATTTTTCAGCTGGCGGATGTTAGTAAAACGTTTGAGGATGAGTTTGCGAGGTTTAGGGCGCGACATGAATTGGCCTTTAACACCTTGTTCAGGTATCACCTGTCTTTAATGCCGGTGGCGGATCGAGAAGTTTTTAATAGCGCCAATATCAGCTTTTTGGCAGTGCGGGAGCCTTACAAGGTTGATAGTCATGTCAGGGTGACCGGTCAGCGGGTTTATTACCCTGCCGGGAAGCCGAGCCCGCAAGAGACGAAGGCCCTGACGGGGCATCATGGTTTACTGATCAGGGCCAACCTGGGTAATGGGCAGGTACGTTATTACAGCTATTTTCCCGGCGAAGGCAAAATCATCAGTGAGCCTGGGTTGACTCAACCGCTCCTGAACAAGCCCCAAGAACCCTGGAAGGCATCGCACAATGATCCAGGTGACGAACTCGGTTTTGACGACCGGCCATATCATGGGGAACCGGCCCGTGAAAAAGGCTCGACGTCGCGTGTTTTAGTCGAGTTGATAGCGCCGCCAAACAAGGATCGTGCGTCAGCGAAGGTGCCTTCTGATTCGGCAGATGGGTTGCACGGTAGTTATTTTTCCGCGAGAAGCCAGGCACTGGGGAAAACGGTAAGTACTCACTTTACATCTGACCTTGACGACCTCAAGAGTGCGGCCAATGGCGTAACCGAGCGGGAGAAGGAAATCGCGGCGAACAAGAAACTGACGGAGTTTTTTCTTAGCCTTGTTCCTTTCTATGATGGGGTGGTTGCGGCCATTAACGGGAATGTCGCCGGGGCTGTTTTAGAGTTTGGGTTTGATGCTTTTGGTTTTCTTTTACCAGGGGGGCGAGGCGTAAGGAGGGGACTGAAAGCTGGCCACGGCGTGTTCAAATCCATCGCCAAGGGAGTGGTCAAGGGGCTGGGTGCATCGTTTGGCTACGGTGACATGCTTGATGCACCAAAGAATTTTAAAAAAGGATTCAATGTACTGGGGCGCGGCGCCCGACAAGGGCATTCGACGGGGCGCAAGCTGCTGGGTGCGGGCATTAGAAGTTATGATGTAAATAAAGTCTATAAGCATGGAGATGTCGTCAGTAATTTTTACTATAAGCAGTTTGGCAACCCAGCAAAAATGGGACCGGTGACGGCGATTTTTTTACATGGCGCCTGGTACGCTTACAACATGATTACGAAAATCCCGGCCGGAGTACAGATGGTGCAGTATGGTGTTGTTGAGGCGATTACATAGTCAGCGGGGTGGAACTTTTCAGGTGGGTTTGCCACATATAGAGCAAGAGGAATGGATGACTTCTTAATGTCCACTAATTGTTAGGTGAGTTCATGAATCTTGTAAATTCTGCATTGCCCGTTTTCCCGCATACCCTGTCACGGCAGCCTGTCGATGTGCCGGCCAAGACAGCTGAAGTAAACGCTGCCGCCGTAGCGTCTGCGAGCGTTAATCAACTTGCTGCATCAACCTCGGGCATTGCTGATAAGGCAGCCGAATATGAAGTGTTTGCTACTGAGGGCGACCGTTTTAACCGGAGTAAGCGCGGGCTTGGTAAAATTTTCAAAAAAAGACCCGCCTCTGTTGAGGGCGGTGGTAAAGGTCCAAGCGGCGGTAAGACACCTGACGAGCATAAGCTTCCTCGAACCAATGGTCAGGGGCCTGAGACTTCCGGAGGCAGTAAGTATGAACAGGAAGTTAAGCAGGAGCAGGCTGACTATAAACCTAAGAACGATGCATCGGACAAGATTGGAAAGGACGACGTTGATCAAGGAAAACCTCCCGTCTTTAAATCCACTCTGTATATCCCGGACGCGCACATCAACGGCCGGCCGGTTCCAGAGTTTTCTACCGCGGAGCTAAAGAAAGCAAATACAGAGTTGCAAGAGTCTCACAAACACCCAGACGCTGAGCTTGAGCCGGTCAAGAAAAACAAAGGAAGATATAAAAGGTACGCCAAAAAAGTTGGCCTGGCGGTGGCTGGTGCGGGCGCTGCGGGGGGCACGGCAGGGGGTACTTCCGCTATTGTCGAAGAAGTTAAAAGTTCGTATAAGAAAAGCCCGGCAGATGTGGCAGCCGCAGGCATTCGTGATGCTCGCATTGTCGACAGGGTTCAAGAAGATGTATTTAGTGCTCACAATGCGTTAAGTCAATTGCATGGCGAACCCCAATTGGTTATTCCTTTCGAATGGAGTTTAAAGTCTAACGATGAGCGTATGATCTCTCTTGAGAGTGTCGTTATTGAAATGGAGAGAGAGTGTCGGGATTTGGCCAAACAGTATGGTATTGAGACCTCGTTCACGCCCACTCGTAACGATGACACGAGCATTGAAGGTCGTGCGAAAGCCATTGAGGCAAGGTTGGCGGTCATCACGGCGCTGAATAAAGAGTTGGCAGGGAAGATTAAACCTTAGGTGCATGCGTCAAGGAGTTTTTTGTAAAGTCTTGAGCCGCTCTTAGGTTCTATTTGAAGGCGAGCAGTTGTCGGTATTGGCACTTTACGCTTGTAGGCTTACTGCCGCCTTCAGCGTTAAAGTGCCCCTGTCGTACAGCCTGTGTGGATAATTGGCTGGAACCTCGATTAAGCGGTTGCCCACTTAACTAGGGCAACAGCTTAGAGTGTTCTCATACAATAACAAACACGCGGGTTAACACTATGAACATTACCCCTTCGATGGTTCCTTTCATTCCCCTGCAACCGGTATCCAGCGGCGAGCCTGCTGCGCAGTCCGGGTGGTATAAGGCTGACCCTGCCGATGAACCTTTGGCTCCCCTTAAAGGGGAGGTTCAAAGTAAAAACCTGGGTTTCCAGTTTTGGGGGGGGAGAGGCCGGTCGAGAATTCCGTCCCCACCTTCACCTCCGCCACTACCGCCGCGCCCACGCCCGACCGTGCCGCTCAGGCCAAAACCCGATCCCGTGCCGATCAAGCCGGTACCTGCACCCAAGGTTTCGGGTGGCGGCTTCAAGGACGCAGGGAAGACGATAATTCACGCCAATAAAATCAAGGCCAAAGACGAATTGATGATGGCGAGCTTGCGTAAACAGGCGCCTATCAGCGTGGCCGAGGCCGCCAAGCGAGTGATTGATGCGCACAGCCTGGTCAAGTCCGGTGTGATCTCCACGGGGCCAAATGCCCTGCGTGTGGCCCGTGATGCGGCTATCGGTGCCGGTGTCACGGGGCTTGTCAGTGCGCCGATCAATGTCGGCGCCTATGCAGGGTCCGTATCCCTCGGTGAGACGATCAAGGCGTCGTACACCCCTGGCGTATTGCCGCCGCCTTATTTGCCGAGCGCCATCACCTCGCCCAAGAAAGATGTGCCTGTCGAGCCCGTTGAGCCGGCGTCCGCTCCCGCCCAGGCGGACACATTCGGCCCGCGTCTGGATGACATCGAGATGAAAGTGCTGGGTATGGCGTCGACCGTCATGCTTCTGTTGGGAGAGAAAGACCACCTCTATACCAAGGATGAACATTGGCCAACCGATGACGCTGGACGTTTGAGTAACCTTGAAAAATTACTGGCTTTCTCTGAGCAGCAGTTTAAAAAAGCCGCTCGGCAGAACAGCATTGTTTTTAAGCCTTATAAACCCGGAGAGCAAATTCCAGCCGATGCAAAAGGGCGTCTTGACCTGATTGAAAAGAAACTTGAACGCATGATCGAGTCCTACGACAACCTGCGCTTGCTCGCCGCCGTGAAAGCCAGCCAGAACGAAAGCGAGGCCTCGGCCACTGCGTGAACATGCCACCTTCGAGCGAAGTGCCTGGCGCATTTCGCTCGCGCTGCAACCGTTTAAAAGGTGCGATTTCCTACTCCCTGCGCTAACCTGCCTCGATGTTTACGAGGTCAACTATGCACATTCATATTCTGGGTATCTGCGGCACATTCATGGGCTCGATGGCGGTTCTGGCCAAAGAGCTGGGCCATCACGTTACCGGCTCCGACGCCAACGTTTATCCGCCCATGAGCACGCAGCTGCAGGCCCAGGGTATTGAGTTGACCCAAGGTTACGACCCCGCGCAATTCGACCCGGTGCCGGACCTGGTGGTGATTGGCAACGCCATGTCCCGTGGTAACCCGGCGGTCGAATATGTACTCAACAAGGGCTTGCCCTATGTCTCCGGCCCGCAATGGCTGGCCGACCATGTGCTGCAGGGCCGCTGGGTGCTTGCTGTGGCGGGCACCCACGGCAAGACCACCACCAGCAGCATGCTGGCCTGGGTGCTGGAGCACGCGGGCATGAGCCCGGGCTTCCTGATCGGCGGTGTACCGCAGAATTTCTCGGTGTCGGCGCGCTTGGGCGATACGCCGTTTTTTGTGATTGAGGCCGATGAGTACGACAGCGCCTTCTTCGACAAGCGTTCCAAATTCGTCCACTACCGCCCGCGCACCGCGATCCTCAACAACCTTGAGTTCGATCACGCGGACATTTTCCCTGATCTGGCTGCCATCGAGCGCCAGTTCCACCACTTGGTACGCACCATCCCGAGTGAAGGCCTGGTGATTCATCCGACTACCGAGCCGGCCTTGCAGCGCGTGATCGACATGGGCTGCTGGACGCCGGTGCAAACCACCGGCGCGGGCGGGCAGTGGCAGGTTAACTTGCTCAGCGAAGACGGCTCGCGCTTTGAAGTGCTGCTCGAAGGCGAGGCCCAAGGCATCGTCGACTGGGACATGACCGGTCAACATAACGTCGCCAATGCTCTGGTCACGCTGGCGGCCGCACGGCATGTGGGCGTGGTGCCGTCCATGGGAATCGCCGCATTGAGCGCGTTCAAGAGCGTGAAACGCCGCATGGAAAAAGTCGCTGACGTGAACGGAATTACCATCTACGACGACTTTGCCCACCACCCAACGGCCATTGCCACCACACTGGATGGCCTGCGCAAGCGCGTCGGCGATGCCAATATCATTGCCATTATCGAGCCACGCTCCAATTCCATGAAGCTTGGCGCGCACCGCGATGGTCTGCCGGAAAGCGTCAACGACGCGGACCAAGTGGTCTGGTACGCACCGACTAACCTCGGCTGGGACCTGCCGGCGATTGCGGCGCTGTGCACGGTGCCATCCATTGTTTGCGACTCTATTGAAGCGATCATTGAACACGTCAAACACCAAGCCAAGCCCGGCACCCATGTGGTGGTCATGAGCAACGGCGGTTTCGGCGGCCTGCACGGTAAATTGGCCGAGGCGCTCAAATGAGTGGCCCGGAACGCATTACCCTGGCGATGACCGGCGCATCCGGTGCGCCTTACGGCCTGCGCCTGCTGGACTGCCTGGTGCGCGAAGACCGCGAGGTGCACTTCCTGATCTCCAAGGCCGCGCAACTGGTACTGGCCACCGAGACGGATGTGCAACTGCCGGCCAAGGTGCAGATGATGCAAGCCTTCCTCACCGAGTACACCGGTGCGGCGGCGGGGCAGATCAAGGTTTACGGTAAAGAAGACTGGATGTCACCGGTGGCGTCCGGCTCGGGTGCGCCGGCGGCGATGGTGGTGGTGCCGTGTTCTACCGGCACCTTGTCGGCGATTGCCACGGGCGCCTGCAATAACCTGATCGAGCGGGCAGCGGACGTGACCTTGAAGGAGCGCCGCCAGTTGATCCTGGTGCCGCGCGAGGCACCGTATTCGAGCATTCACCTGGAACACATGCTCAAGCTGTCGAACATGGGCGTGACCATCTTGCCGGCCTCGCCGGGTTTCTATCACCAGCCGCAAACCATCGATGACCTGGTGGACTTTGTGGTGGCGCGCATTCTCAACCTGCTGAACATTCCCCAGGACATGCTGCCGCGTTGGGGCGAGCACCATTTGAGCAGCGATGAATAAGGCGCTGTTGATAGTGTTGGCGCTGCAACTGGCAGGCTGCGCCACGGCGCGCACGCTGGATGCTGCGCAACCTGGGGCACCGGTGGTGTATGCCGGTACGCGGCTGGATTTGTATGCGATCAATGGCGGCTGTTGCGCCAAGGACCGCTTTGGCGCTGAGGCGCCGAGCTATCCACATGTGGATCTGCCGGCCAGTGCGGTGCTCGATACCTTGTTGTTGCCGTTGTCGGTATTGACGGTGTTGGGCGTGGGGTTTAACGCAACAGGCGGGCTTTAACCCCAGTCTAATAAGCGACCTGAATCTATTGTGGGAGCGGGCTTGCTCGCGAATGCGGTGTGTCAGTCGATGCATAATTTGACTGAAACACCGCATTCGCG